>NZ_BAAGZJ010000006.1:0-152957 GCF_054778635.1 Nocardiopsis nanhaiensis | reverse complement strand
CGCCGCGGCGCGGCGCCGCGGGGACCGCTGGCACACGGCGACCCTCGCCCCGGCCCGTTGGAGCGCCCACGTGGTGAGCAGGCCCATCGGTCCGGCGCCCACGACCACGGCCCGATCGCCCCCGCGGACCCCCATGCGGTGCACCGCGTGCAGGGAGCACGCCAGCGGTTCCAGGAAGGGTGCGATGTCGACCGGCACCCCGTCCAGCGGAACGAGTTGCGTGCTGGGTACGGCGGCGAGCTCGGCCAGTCCGCCGTCGCGGCCGAGACCGATGGGGACGCGGTCCGGGCACCGGTTGTTCCACCCGTCACGGCATTCGGCGCACGCGCCGCATCCGATGTCGGGGTGCACGCCGACCGCCCGGCCGTCGGCGAGGTGTCCGGCGAATTCATGGCCGGGTACGAGAGGCTCCGGTGCGCCCCGGGCCAGGAGTTTGCGGTCGGTGGCGCACACCGACGCGGCTGCCACGCGCACGAGCTGCTCCCCCGGCCCGGGCCGGGGGTCCGGTCGCTCTTGGACGGATGCCCTACCGGGTCCCTCGACGACCAGGGCCCTCATGTGCCCGCCCGGTCCGCTGCGCCCGCGACCGGCACCGCGTGTTGGGTGCCCAGCGCGGTGTTGACGGCCATGACCGCCTCCAGGGCGCGCAGCCCGTCGGTCACCGTCGCCAGGGGCGGCTCGTCCCCTCGGGCCACGCGCACGAAGTGGGTGTCCTCGGCCCGGTAGGCGGCGGCGAACAGGTCACGCCAGCTGCGGACCGCGTCGGTCTCCACCACCCGGTCGCGCACCACCACGGCGGTGCGCTGGCTCGGCCCGCCCACGAGCACGGTGCCCTCCGTGCCGTAGACCTCGGCGCGGGCGTCGTAGCCGTAGCCGGCGGGGCAGGCCCCGTCGATCTGGGCGATACCTCCGTCGGAGAGGTCGAAGGTGGCGGCGACCACGTCGACGAACCCCGGGTAGAGCTCGGCGATGTCGGGGCGTTTGGCGGCGCGGCCCGTCGCGGCCACGGCGGTGAACTCCTGTCCGGTGAGGTGGCGGACGGTGTCGAGGTCGTGGGAGTTGACCTCGGCGATGAGTCCGCCGGAGCGGCGGATGTCCCAGGCCCACTCGGGTGGCAGCCCGGGGCCCCGGGTGGTGGAGCGCACCAGGACGGGTTCGCCGATATCTCCGGCCGCGACGCGTTCGGCGGCGCGGGAGAACCCCTCGTCGAAGCGGCGCATGAACCCCATCAGGACCGTTCCGGAGGAGCGGGCTTCGGCGGCGGCGATTGCGTGGGCCTCATCCATGGTTCTGGCCAGGGGTTTCTCGCACAGCACACTGCGGTCCGCGCCCAGTGCGGCGGTCGCGATCTCAGTGTGCGCCGGGGTGGGTGCGGCGATCACGACCGCGTCCACGGAGGGGTCCGCCACGGCCTCGGCCGGGCGGGCGAAGGCGGGGCAGTCCAGTTCGGCCGCGGCCGCGGCCCTGGCCGCGTGGTCCGGGTCGGCGACCCCGGCCAGCGTCGCTCCGGGTACCCCGGCGGCGAAGTTGCGGGCGTGTACCATCCCGGCGCGGCCGGCGCCCGCCACCAGGACTCGTAGGGGGTGTGTCATGTGCTCCTCCGCACCGCACGGCGCCGCCACTGGTCCAGGGCGACCACCGCCACGATGATCAGTCCGTTGACGACGCGCTGCCAGAACTCGGTGATACCCAGGATGCTCAGCCCGTTGGCCAGCACTCCGATGATGAGCACCCCGATGATGGTGCCTCCGATGCGGCCCTCGCCGCCGAACAGGTAGGTGCCGCCGATGACGACGGCCGCGATCGACTGCAGCTCCATCGCTTCGCCCATGAGGGCGTTGGCGCTGCCCTGGCGGCCGACGAGCATGAGTCCGGCGATCGCGGCGAAGGTCCCGGAGAGCGTGTAGATCCAGAGTTTGGTGCGGGCGACGTTGATGCCCGAGGCGCGGGCGGCCTCCGGATTGCCGCCGACCGCGTAGGCGGACCTGCCCAGGGTCGTCCAGTTCAGGATGAACCAGGCGATGAGGGCGCACACCCCGGCCACGACGACGATCAGGGGTACGCCCAGCACGCTCTGGGATCCCAGGATCTGCACGGTGGTGGGGATCGTGCGCCCTTCCTCGGCCTGTGCGTAGTCGGGCACCGGCAGCCCCGCCGTGACCAGGAGGGCGGCGCCGCGCACCCACGACAGGCCGCCGAGGGTGGCGATGAAGTCCGGCACCCTGAAGCGGGTGATGACGAACCCGTTGAAGGCCCCCACCGCGAACCCGGCGGCCAGTCCGATGAGCAGGGCGGCGGGTTCGGGCCACCCCCAGTGCGCGAAGGCGACCCCGGTCAGGCATCCGGCCAGGGCAGCCGTGGAGGCCACCGAGAGGTCGATGCCCCGGGAGATGATCACCAGGGTCTGTCCGACCGCGAGGATCGCGGCGAAGGAGTACTGGATCAGGATGTTGCGCAGGTTGGTGGCGGTGAGGAAGTCGGGGGTGGCGATGTGGAAGGCCAGGACCAGCACGGCGAGGATCACCAGGGCGCCGCCCCGGCCCCCGCCGGTCGCGAGCAGGGCGGCCAGGCGCTCCTTCGCCACGCCCAGCCCTGCTCTGAGCGATCCGCGGTTTCCGTCAGTCATGCAGTCCTCCAGCCGCCGCCATGACGTCCTCCTCGGCGGCACCGGGTTCCAGTTCGGCGACCACCCGGCCGCCCGACATCACCAGCAGCCGGTCGGCGAGCGCTCGGGCCTCTTTGATCTCCGACGTCAGGTATAGGCTGGCGACGCCGTCCTCTGCCAGGTGGCGCACCAGGCGGAACACCTCCTCTTTGGCGCCGACGTCGATCCCGCGGGTCGGGTCGTCGAGGACCAGCAGACGGGCCCCGGAGCACATCCACCGGGCCAGGACGACCTTCTGCTGGTTGCCGCCGGAGAGGGTGTCGGCCGTCTGCTCGGGTGAGCGGACCGCGATGTTGAGTTCGTCGATGTAGCGTTCGCTGAGCTCGCGTTCGCGCCGGGGGGTGAGGACCCGGCCGTGGGAGACCGTGTTCAGGGAGGCCAGGGTGATGTTGTGCTCGACGCTGAGCCTGGGAACGATGCCCATGGCGCGGTCCTCGCCCACGTAGCCGATCCCGGCGGCGACGGCGGCGCCGGGATCGCTCAGTGCCAGGCCGCGCCCGAGAACCTCGGCCCTGCCCTCGGTGGCCGGTTCGAGCCCGAACAGGCAGCGGGCCAGGCGGGTGCGTCCCGCCCCGACCAGCCCGAAGACGGCCACCACCTCACCCGTGCGGATGTCGAGGTCGATTGGTTTGAGGCGGGGCGGGCGGGCCAGACCGCGTGCGCGCAGTGCGAATTCCTGGCGTGCACCGGAGGACGGTCCGGGGCGTGTGCCGGCGACTTCCTCGGTGCCAACGAGTTGCCCGGTGCCAACGGGTGTCTCGGTGTCCGCCGGCCCGGCTCGGGCGGGCGCCTCTGCCCCGTCTTCGTGGTCCGCGGGCGGTTGGATCCGGTCGGGCCCGGACGCGGTCGGTGACGGCCCCCGGCCGACCATGAGCGAGGTGAGGAGTTGTTCGGTGGCCGCGGCGCGCTCGATGGTCTGGCGCATACGGCCGTCCCGGAGCACGCTGATCCGGTGGGACAGGTGCAGGACTTCGTTGAGGCGGTGGCTGACGTAGAGCACGGCCACACCCGCCCCGGTCAGGTCCGCGATGAGGTCGAACAGGCGGCGTGACTCCGGGTCGGACAGGGCCGAGGTGGGTTCGTCGAACAGCAGCACGCGGACCTCGCCCATCAGGGCCTTGGCGATCTCCACGAGTTGGCGTTCGGCCATGCCCATGGTGTCCACCCGGTCGTGGTGGCGGCCCCCGAGCCCGACCCGGTCCAGCTGTGCCTTGGCCGCCGACTCCAGGCCCCGCCAGTTCACCAGGCCGAAGCGCTTGGGCCACCGGCCCATGAGGACGTTCTCACCCGCCGACAGCGGGGGTATGAGGCTGAGCTCCTGGTAGACGATGCCGACCCCGGCGCCGCGGGCGCGCTGCGGGTCACCGAGGGCCATAGTGCTTCCGTGGACCTGCATGTGCCCGGCGTCCGGGGGGACCGATCCGGCGATGATCTTCATCAGTGTGGACTTGCCCGCGCCGTTCTCACCCAGCAGGGCGTGGACCTCGCCCGCGTACACGTCGAGGTCCACACCGTCCAGGGCGCGCTGTGCGCCGTAGGCCTTGGCCGCTCCCCGCACTCTCAGCACCGGGGTGTCACCGGAGTCGACTGTCATCGGCCGTCCCTAATCGCAGTCGGCCATGATGGACTCCCAGTCGATCTCGGGGAGTTCGGGGTCCGGATAGAACAGGTCGGAGTTGCCCTGCCAGGCGGTGCGGGGGCGGATGTCCTGGGTCTGGTCGACCTCAGCGCCGCAGGCCAGTTCCACCGCGGTCCGGGTTCCCAACCATCCCCAGTCACCGAACCCGTGGTGGGTCTCGGCCACGAGTGATCCGTCCTCGATGGCCTGCACGGATTCGGGGGTGACGTCGTTGGTGAACACCGAGACACTGCCCTCCTCCGGGGCGTCCTCGCCGCCGGAGTCGTCCAGGACGCCCTCGCGTTCGGCGACGTTGATCGCGCCCAACCCCATCTCGTTGGAGGCGGCCCAGATGAAGTCGAGCTCGTCGGGGTCGAAGCGGGTGAGGTAGTCCTCGGCTGCGCTGACACCGGCCTCGCGGTCCCAGTCGGCCGCGATGGGTTCGGCGATGATCTCGATGTCGCCGTGCTCCTCCAGCACCTCCCGGAAGCCGGTGAGCCGCTGCTCGGAGAAGAACGTCCCGGCGATGCCCTCGATGATGACCCCGTCGGCCTGCGCGTCGACCTCGTCGGCTTCGGCGTAGGCCGACTCCCAGAAATCGAGGTCGAGGAAGCCGTCCTCGGGGACCTCGACCTCCTCGCCCTCGCCGAGGACACCGGGGCCGCCGAAGTAGTCCAGGACCGAGTAGGCCGAGACCGCGGCCGCCTCGGCGTTGTCGAACCCGATGTAGCTGGCGATCTCCATGTCCTCCTGTTCCTCGAGGAGGTTGACCATGATCACCGGGATGTCGGCCTCGTCGGCGGCCTGGATGGCGGGGCGGATGGTGTCCGTGTCGGCGGGCGCGACGGCGATCACGTCCACGTTCTGTGAGATGTAGTCCTCGATGATGCCGATCTGGTCGGCGTAGTCGGTGTGCTGTTCGGGCGCCTGGGTGCGGACCTCGATGTCGAAGCCGGCCTCCTCGGCGTCTTCGGCGGCCTCTTCGAAGAAGTTGGTGGCGGTCTGGAAGACGCCGGTGACGTCGGGCGGGGTCCACCCGATGACGATGTCGCGCGTCTCGTCGTCGCCGGGGCCGAGGTCCCGGCCGCAGGCGGTGAGGGCCAGGGCCGCCACCGCGGTTGTCGCGAGGAGTCGTGTGCTGGTTCGAGTGCTCACTTGCACTCCTTCCGCTGGCTCAGACGCTGGTGTAGCCCCCGTCGATCACGATCTCGGAACCGGTGAGGAAGCCCGCGGTGTCGGCGGCCGCGTACACCACGGCCGAAGCGATCTCCTCGGGCTCGCCCAAACGCCCCGCCGGTCGCCCCGAGGCGAGCGCGCGCTCGTGGTCCTCGGGTGAGGGGGCGGAGGCGATCGCACGCTCGACCAACGGGGTCCGGGTGGTGCCGGGGCACACGCTGACCGCCCGCACGTTCTCGCGCGCGTGGTCGGCCGCCAGTGACTTGGTGAACATGACGAGCGCGGCCTTGGACACGTTGTAGGCGACCTGGCCGGGGACGGCGACGATCCCGGCTTCGCTGGCCACGTTCACCACGACCCCGCCGCCGTGCTCGCGCAGCAGCGGCAGCGCCGCCCGTGTCAGTCGGACGGGGACGCGCAGGTTGATGTCCATGAGGCGGTCGTAGTCGGCGTCGGTGAGCTCCTCGACGGTGGCGAGCAGGTGCTCGCCCGCGTTGTTGACGAGCACGTCGAGCCGACCGGTGCGCCGCGCGGCCCGGTCCACGAGCGCATCTGCGGCGTCGGGGGCGGTGAGGTCGAGTTCCGCGAACTCGCCGCTGCCGGCGGTGTCCTCCAGGCGTGCGGCGAGGGCCGCTCCGCGTTCGGGATCGCGGCCGCAGGCGACGACGTGGTGTCCGGAACCGGCCAGGGCGAGCGCGGTCGCGTGACCGATCCCGCTGGTCGCCCCGGTCACGATCGCGGTTCTCATGGCCGACCCCTCCTGTACTTGACGTCCGCAGACAAGGGCTACTGTGTAGTGAAACTACGAAAACATGACCTGCATCACAGATTATTGGCGGCTTGTTCGCGGAACACAAGGGGGTTGACCGGCTCTTCTTCGAAAATGTAGTAGTAAAACTACCTCGTGATCCGGTCGTGTCAGGGAGGAGACCGCAGTGTCCGACACAAGCACGGCACCCGCCGCCTTACAGATCGACCCGGTCACCGGCGCACTCGCCGGCGCCACCGGCCGCTACGACAAGCGCATGCGCGACCTCGCCGGCCTCTACCAGGACCGCGACGCCTACGCGAGAGCCGCGCAGCACGACCCCGACCGCCTCATGTACCGGGTCCACGAACACCGGCGCGAGGAACGGCCCGGCGACCTGATCTTCGGCACCAGCGTGCTCGAACCCGGAACCGTCGGCCGCGAGTACGCCATGACCAGGGGACACCTGCACGAGATCGCCGACCGGACCGAGATCTACAGCTGCCTGCGCGGCCACGGCATCTTGCTGATGGAACACGTCGACGGCCGCGTGCACGCCGCAGAGATGCGGCCCGGCACCGTCGTGTACGTGGGACCGCACTGGATCCACCGCAGCGTCAACGTCGGCGCCGAAACACTGGTCACCCTGTTCTGCTACCCCGGCGACTCCGGTCAGGACTACGGCATCATCGAACGCTCAGGAGGCATGCGCAGCCTCATCGTCACGGACGGGAACGGAGGCTGGGCGCAGGTCGACAACCCCGGCTACCGGCCCCGGAACCATCCCTAGGCTCACTGGGGACGACCCGCCGACAGCCCCGCCGTGAAAGGAGAGTCCGCATGGCCGACCGCGCCGACGCCGACTCCACGTCCCCTCCCGTCGCGCTGCTCAACCGCATCGCCGACGCGGAACCGTCCCTGCGCCGGTCCGAACGCAAGGTCGCCCAGGCCGTCCTGGACGACCCCAAGGGTGCGTTGGCGCTGAACATGGCGGGGCTGGCCAAGACGGCACAGGTCAGCGAACCGACGGTGATGCGGTTCTGCTCAGCGGTCGGTTTCGAGGGGTTCCGCTCGTTCAAGCTGGCCCTGGCGCAGGCCCTCGCCTTCGGGCTGCCCCCCACACACTCGGCGATCCGGCCCGGCGACACCAGCGGCGAGCTGACCGGCAAGATCTTCGACCACACGCTCAGCAGCCTCGGCCACGCACGGCAGCACCTGGACCAGGAGGTCGTCACGCAGGCCACCGACGCACTCGCCGACGCCTCGGACATCCTCTTCATCGGGTTCGGCGCCTCGGGGATCGTGGCGGAGGACGCCCAGCAGAAGTTCCCGCTCTTCGGGGTTCCGTGCACCGCGCCCATCGACGCCCACCAGCAGTTCATCGCAGCGTCGATGAGTCGGCCGACGTCGGCCTTGGTGGCCATCTCCAACACCGGCCGGACCCGCTCGGTCATCGACTGCGCGAAGGTCGCGCGCGCCAACGGGGCCACCGTCGTCGGGATCTCCGGCGCCCGCACCCCCCTGCTCGAACACTGCGACGTCGGGCTGGTGGTGGAGAGCCTGGAAGACACCGACTTCTACACCCCCACCACCTCCCGGCTGGCCCAGCTCGTGGTGATCGACATCCTCGCGACCGGGGTCGCTCTCCGGCAGGGCCCGGACGAGATCGAACGCATGCGGACGATGAAGGAGCAGCTGACCGCCATGCGCACCGGCCACCATCCGGAATACTTCCTCGGCACTGCTGAGGCGGACGCCGAGGAGACGGCCCCGGGTGACGCGGACGCAGCGGCCCGGGACACGGAACACGCCTCGGACCAGGAGCCACCGACGACCTAGGAGATCGCGCACACCCGCCGCGGGTGGGGCGAGCGCACTGGGGCGACCAGCAGGGAAAGGCTGAACGTGCACACGACACAGACCATCATGCAGTTCGTCGGGGTGACCACGGGTCAGTCCTCCATCAACCGGCTCTTCCCCCTGCTCGCTACGGAGATGGGCCTGACCGACGTGCGGTTGGAAGGGCGGGACCTGCCGCTGCGGGCGCCCGCCGGGGCCTACCGGGCGGTGGCCGACGACATCGCGGCCAGTGCGCGTGTGCGGGGCGCACTGGTGACCACGCACAAGGTGGACCTGTTCGCCTCGGCACGGGACCGGTTCGCCAGCGTCGACGAACACGCGGACCTGCTCGGGGAGATCTCGTGCATCACCCGCACCAGCGGCGGGTTGACGGGTCACGCCAAGGATCCCGTGACGGCCGGACGCACCCTCGACGCGATGGTCGGACCCGGCTATTTCGACCGCGGCGGAGGGCACGTGCTGTGCCTGGGCGCCGGGGGCGCGGGCCTGGCCACGGTGGTCACGCTCCTGCTGCGCGGTGGCGCCGGGGATCGGCCCGGACGCGTGGTGCTGACCGACGTGCGCGAGGACCGGCTCCACGCCGCACGGGAGGTCATCGACCGCATCGGCGCCGAAGACAGGGTGGACTTCGAACTGACCGGTGAGGGCACCGGACTGCTCGAACGGATGCCGCCCGGCTCGATGGTCGTCAACGCCACAGGGCTCGGCAAGGACCGGCCGGGGTCACCGCTGGCCGCCCGCGCCCGCTTCCCGCGATCAGCAGTGGTCTGGGACTTCAACTACCGGGGCGGCCTGGACTTCCTCGCGCAGGCACGCGCCCAGGAGCAGGAGCGGGATCTGCGTGTGGAGGACGGCTGGCGGTACTTCGTCAACGGCTGGGTGGAACACACCGCAGAGGTCTTCGGGGTGGCCCTGGACCAGGCCCGGCTCGACCGGCTCCACGCGGCCGCCGACCGGTGGCGCTCAACCCCGGCCCCGGACGAGTCCACCTGAGCGCAGTCGTGCGCACGGTCCTCGACGGCATCTCCCCCGCCGGCCCAAAGAGCCAGCCGACAGCCTTACCGGTGGGGCCCGTCCCGCTCGTTCCGTTCGCCAGGCGTGAGCGGCGGGGCACGGGAGCTCGTGCCCGCGACCACCCTCGTTGTGCCTGATGTCCCCCGAAGTTTCCCGGCCCCGTTCCCGCCGTTGAGCCGACATTCACGTCACTTCGGGACGCTGCGGCCATGGTCAACCTCGGTGGCGGCGGCCACTCGGTCGAGGTGGCGGACGTGCGCAAGTCCTACGGGGCCGTCACAGCCCTCCACCCGGCCAACGTTCGGATCACCGCCGGTCAGTTCGTCGGTGTCCTCGGGGCATCCGGGTGCGGCAAGTCGACCCTGCTCCGGTGCCTGGCCGGGTTGGAAGAACCGGAAAGCGGTCAGATCTCCATCGGGGAGCGTGTCGTGTTCGACGCGGCCGCCGCGGTCGCGGTGCGCCCGCGGGACCGGCACCTGGGCATGGTGTTCCAGGACCTGGCCCTGTGGCCGCACCTGAGCGTCTTCGAGAACGTCGCCTTCCCGCTCCGCGCCCGGCGGGAGCGAGACGGTCTCCGCGCCCGGGTCGAAGCCGCGCTGAAACGCGTCCGGCTCACCGGATACGCGCACCGCTATCCACAGGAGCTCTCCGGCGGACAACAGCAACGTGTCGCGTTCGCCCGCGCGATCGTGGGCGACCCCCGACTGCTGCTCATGGACGAGCCGCTGTCGGCCCTCGACTCGGGCCTGCGGGCCGCGCTGCGCACCGAACTCGCGCAACTGACCCGAGAACTCGGGCTCACCACCGTCTACGTCACACACGACCAGGAAGAGGCGATGGCGATGTCCGACCGGATCCTGGTGATGCGCGAGGGGAGAATCCGCCAGGACAGCCCCCCGGAAGAGCTCTACCGCAACCCCGCCGACCCCGGCGTGGCCGAGCTCGTCGGACGGTTCAACCACCTGCCCTCCGATATTTCTCCGGCGGCGCTGGCGGGCGTCCGCCCCGAACGTGTCGGCATCACCGACGGAGCCGGACACGGTGGGATCCGGCTCAACGGCCGGATCGCGGCCTCCGCGTACGTCGGCGGGCGCTATGAGCTGAGTTGCCGCGTCGAGGGCACCGAACACCCCTGGACCGTCTATGCCGCCGAGACACGGCCGGTGGGCAGCACCGTCTCACTGCACGTGGCCTCCGACGACCTCCTCGCCTTCGATTCCCCGTCCGCCCAACGGCCCGCCTAGTCCCCTGCCCCACAGATCCGAAGGAACAACCGTGTCCATGGTGAGCCAACGCGGCGCCGCGCTGATCGGCGCCGCCCTGACCATCCCGCTGCTCGTCAGCGCCTGCACCGACCCCGATGCCGCCTCCGGTGCCCAGAGCACCACCGAAGCCGACGCGTGGGACCCTCCGGAAGGCCTGGAGGGAGAGGTGACGCTCTACTCGGTGAACCCGCAGGGACTCACCGATGAACTCATCGACGTGTTCGAGGACCGCACCGGCGTGTCCGTCGAGAAGTTCAGCGGCCAGACCGGTGACGTCACCGCGCGCTTGGACGCCGAATGGGACAACCCGCAGGCGGACATCGTGTACCTGGCGTCCTGGGCACCGGCCGGGGACTACGCGGAGGAAGGGCTGCTCGAGCCCTACGCCCCGGACGGCGCGCAGGAGGCGCACGCGGGGTGGTCGGATCCGGAGGACCGGTTCGCCGGACGCGACGGCTCCGCCCTCAGCCTCGTGGTCAACACCGACACAGCGCCCGCCGACCCAGCGGACTGGGCCGATCTCGCGGCCCCGGAATGGGCCGACCAGGTGGTCATGCCCGATCCGCGCGAGTCGGGTACCGCGCGCGACCTCATCACCGCGATGGTGCTGGACCTGGGCGAAGAGGAGACCTGGGAGCTGTTCGACACGCTCTTCGACAACGGGCTGGAGGTACGGGGAGCCAATGGCCCCGCCCTGGACAGCGTCCTCGCCGGTTCGTACGCCGCGGTCATGGGAGGCGTGGACTACTCGGCCTACTCGGCTCGGGAGGACGGCGAACCGGTCGAGGTGATCCTGCCGACCAGTGGGACCACGGTGACCCCGCGTCCGCTCATGCTGACCCGCGACAGCGCCAACCCGGAGGCGGCCGAGGCCCTCGCCGACTTCATGTTCTCCGAGGAGGGCCAGGCCATCACGGCGGCGCACTACATGATCCCGGCACGAGAGGACGCGGAGGTCGCCGCCGACACCCGGGAGTACACCGATGTGCAGCAGTTGGACTTCTCGTGGGACGAGGTCGCCGACTCCGGCGCCGACGTCCTCGCCGAGTTCGAGGACCGGTACCTCTAACAACCCATGACATCGACCTCCCCCGCCGCGGGGGGCCGTCCGCTCGGCCCCCCGTCCACCGGAACCCGCCGCCGGACACCGCGGATACGGGGCGCGGCCTCGTCCACGGCCGCCCTCCTCCTACTCACCGTCCTGGTCGGCGTTCCCCTGGTACTCGTCGTACTGCGTGCGCTCCTGGGCCACCGGGACCAGCCGGGGGCCCTCGGCACCCTGGTCGAGCCGGGCAACGTCACCGTCATCACCAACACGCTCGTACTCGGGGCGATGGTCGTGGTCGCCGCCACGCTGTACGCGGCGCCGCTGGCCTTCCTCATGTCCCGGACCGGTCTGCGCCGCCACCGCTGGATCGACGTGGCGGTGCTCATCCCGTTCCTCACCCCGCCGTACATCAGCGCGATGGCGTGGATGGAGTTCACCCGTCCCGCCGGACTAGCCGAGACGTGGTTCGGTCCGTTCGGCGTCCTACTGCAACAGGTCTTCGCGACCCCGGTGGGGATGGCCGTGGTGATGGGGGCCGAGGCCTTCCCCCTGCTCTACCTGATCCTGCGCAACGCACTGGACCGGGTCGGGGCCAACACCGACGAAGCCGCGGCCGTGCACGGCGCCACTCCGGTGACGTGGTTGCGGCGCGTCCTGATCCCCATGGTCGCGGCGAGCTACTCGCTGGGCGCGCTCCTGGTCTTCGTGCGCGCCGCAGGCGAGTTCGGGACCCCGGTCACGCTGGGCAACCAGATCGGCTTCCCCGTCCTGGTGAGCCAGATCCACCGAGACCTCACTCAGGCGCCCCTGGACTTTCCCCGCGCCGCCGCGCTGTCCAGTGTGCTTTTGGGGTTGGGGATCACCGCGTGGGGGCTGCAGCAGTGGTTCCTGGTGCGCCGGGCCGACCGGGTGACGAGCGTGCGCTCACACCGGGAGGGGCGGGTCCGCATCGGCCGGGCCGGGCTCTGCGCGGGGTGGCTCTGGGTCGGCACCGTCCTGACTGTGACCGCCGTCCTGCCCTGCTTCGTGCTGGTGAGCGGATCCCTGGTCTCGCTGCGGTCCGGCGGGCTGGCGTTGGACAACCTGACACTGGACCACTACCGCGAAGTGCTCACCCTGGGACGCGGCGGGATGGAGGCATTGAGCACGAGCGCGTGGCTGGCCGTGGTGACCGCGACCCTGACGACCGCCGCCGGGACGGCACTCGCCCTGCACACCGTACGCCGACGCACCCGCACGGCCCGTGCGGTGGGTTTCCTGGCGCTCGCCCCGGACATGGTGCCCACCATCGTGCTCGCTCTAGGGTTCATCTTCCTGTGGAACGCGGCGTGGCTTCCCGCCACGCCCTACAACACGATGGGCATGCTCGCCCTCGGGTACTGCGTGATCTTCCTTCCCCTGGTCGTACAGAACGTTTCGGCAGCCCGCCTGCAGATCAACGACCGCCTGATCGAGGCCGCCGAGGTCGCGGGCGCTTCGAGCTGGGACGTGACACGCCGAATCCTCATGCCGCTGCTGTTCCCCGGGATCGTCGCCGGGTGGCTCCTGGCCTTCTCGATCGGGGTGCGTGAACTCGTCCTGTCCAGTCTCCTGCGCCCGCCAGCGACACAACTCCTGTCCACCTGGATCCTCAGTGAATTCGACCAGGGCAACCGCGCCGCCGCGATGGCCATGACCGTGATCGCGGTATTCACCAGCACCGCGGCCATGGTCGCGGTCGACTCCTGGCGCAGCCGCCGGCAGAGGCACGTCTCGGGTTCCACACGACCGACCGGTTGAGGTCATGGGCGCCCGCGTGCGCGGGGCCCTTACGCCCGTGCGCCACAGCGACCCGGTTTCCAGTGCGTAAGAGACGGGCATCAGGGGCTAACATCCTGCTCATAGGTGACTTGCCACACTCAGGGGAACATGGGTCACACTCACCCCGGCCACATCCTGCCTGGCGGGGTCGAAGCTCCGGCACGGCGCGGGAGACCCCCGCCCGCTGCGGGCAGCGCCCTCCCCCGAACAGCCCTCGCAGCCCTTCTCCACCCCTTCGCTGACGCATTCTGCGCTTCGGGCCATCGCAATCCCTGGACCCACACCCCACCGAAAGGCGCGAACATGACCAGGAAGAGCAAAACCCCGACCCCGGTCACGATCACTTTGTGGAGCCTGATCATCATCGGCTTGGCGACCCTCCAGTTCCCGGGCATCCTCTTCTACCACGACGTGACCGAACCCAGAATCCTCGGAATGCCGTTCATCTACGGGTTCAACATGGTCGTCTGGGCCGTTCTCTGCGCGGTGCTCCTCGTGGCGTACAGGGTCCGCTGGGGCCGCCCCCGGCCCGAGGAGCTCGACGAGCAGGACTCTCCCGGCGCCGACGAGGAGGGTTCGAAGCCATGACCGCACAGAATGTGCTGGGTGTGCTGGCGATCGCCGGCTTCCTCGCGGTCCCCCTCGTCATCGGTGCACTCGCGTCCAGGAAATCCACGGCCACGGCGGACGACTACTTCGTCCAGGGGCGCTCCATGGGTTCCGTCGCGGTGTTCTTCACCGTCACCGCGACGTGGTGGAGTGCCTTCGCGTTCCTCGGATCCAACGCGAGCTTCTATACCGAAGGTCCGCTGTACTGGACGGCCCTGGTGTGGAACGTCTTCTTCGGCGTCATGTTCTACTGGATCGGAAAGCGCGTCTGGTTCCACGGCAGACGCGGAAACTACGTCACACCGCGGGACTTCTTCGTCGGCCTGTACGGCTCCAAGAGCCTGGGCACGTTCATCGCGGTCATCCTGCTGGTCTTCACCCTTCCGCACCTGCAGATCCAGCTCACCGGCGGCGCCTACCTCATGGAGGTGGCCTCCGACGGCATGATCCCGTTCTGGCTCGGCGCGCTGCTCTTCTACCTGGTCATCATCGTCTACGTCTGGGCTGGAGGGGTCCGGGCGATCGCCTGGACCGACGTGTTCTACGGTGTGGCGGTCTTCCTGGGCCTCATCGCAGCGGGGGTCTTCGTCGTCGGGGAAGTCGGCGGCATGGGCACGATGTTCGACGAGATCGAGCAGGTCCAACCGGAGCACCTGGTTCTGGGCGACGGCGTGTGGATGACCTGGGTGGCCATGTTCCTCATCACCCCGCTCGGCGCGCTGATGGGACCGCAGATGTGGACCCGGATGTACGCCACGAAGAGCGCACGCCTCTTCGACATGATGCCGTTCCTCGTGGGGCTCATGGCCTTCGCCTACATCGGTTCGATGCTGATCGGGAACTCCGCCGTCCTGCTCGACCCCGACGTCGAGGACGCCGACCACGTCCTCCCGACGGTGCTCCTGGAGCACGCGCCGCTCATCCTCGCCCTCCTCGTCATCGCGGCCGGCGCCGGCGCCGCCATGTCCACCGCCAACTCCCAGGTGCACGCGATGGCGGCCAGCTACACGGTCGACTTCCACGAGCGCTACGTCCAGAAGGACCTCCCGGAACGGAAGCGGGTCTGGGTCGGGCGCTGGGCCATCCTCGGCTTCTCCGCCCTGGCCTACGTGATGGCGCTCTACATCCCGGGGCTGCTCGTCACCATCGGCCTGGTGGCCTTCGCGGGCCTCGCGCAGGTCGTCGTGCCGACAGTCGGAGCACTGTTCTGGAGGCGTTCCAGCGTCGTGGGCGCCACCGCGGGCCTGATCGTCGGTGTCTCCACCCTGGTGCTGTTCACCGCGCTCCCCGAGTGGGCACCCGGGCCGTTCTCCGAGGGCGGCGGCGGACTCCTGTCCCTGCTGCTGAACATCATCACCTTCGTTGCCGTCAGCCTGTTCACGAAGCCCCGCGACGAGAGGATCCTCCGCAAGGTGCTCGCCAGAAAGCGGGACTTCGACCGCGAGAAGTGGGATTCCGAGGACGACCCGGACACGCTTGAACCCGATGAGAAGCCGGACCAGCACAGCGACCACCCATGACGGATCGAGGCAACGTGCCGAACAACCCCACCAGCCACGACCTCTTCGGTTTGGACCCCGACGGGTTCCTCGCCGACTTCCACCACACCACGCGCTACGGCGCGACGGAGAACGGCGGAATCGACCGCCAGGCGGCCACTGCACCCCACGGCGCGGTGCGGGACTGGTTCGAGGAACAAGCCGTCGCGCGGGGGTTCCGTGTCCTGACCGACGAAATCGGCAATATCTTCGCGACCAAGGAGTGGATCCCCGGGGCGCCGTACGTGCTGGTCGGCTCGCACCTGGACAGCCAGCCGCTGGGAGGCCGCTTCGACGGGACCTACGGCGTCGTCGCGGCGCTGCACGCGGCCGACGCCCTCGACCGGGCCGTGAAGGACGAACGCCTGGTGCCCCAGGCCAACATCGCGGTCGTCGACTGGTTCAACGAGGAAGGGGCGCGCTTCCCGCCCTCCATCATGGGCAGCTCGGTCTTCGTGGGACTCTTGGACCTCGAGAACGCGCTCCGTACCGTGGATCCGGCCGGGGTGACCGTTTCTGAGGCGCTGGCGGAGACGCGCCGACGCGGGGGCACCGTGGACCTGCCGCTGGCGGGCTACGCGGAGATCCACATCGAGCAGGGCCGGCGGCTGGAGCGGGCCGGGATCCCCATCGGCGTCGTGGACCGCAGTTGGCACACCCAGAAACTGCTGGTCCGAGTCGTCGGCGAGCAGTCGCACACCGGGGCCACCCTGATGTCCGACCGCAGGGACGCCCTCGTGGCGGCGTCACACGTGGTCGTCATGGTGGAGGAGCTCGTCGACGAGTTCACACCGGAGAGCATCGTGACCTCGGTCGGCAAGTTCGATGTCCAACCGAACTCACCCATCGTGGTGCCGCGCCAGGTCGACCTGGTGGTGGACATCCGCGCCGACGAGAAGGCCGACGTCACCAAGGCCCGTGCCCTGCTCCTCGACCGCATGGAGCGCCTTGCCCAGAGGCGGAACGTGACGATCGACGCCGAGGACTTCGACATCCGGCCGATCCAGCGGTTCCCGCGGGACGCGGTGGACCTGGGGCGGGAGGCAGCCCGGCAGGAGGGCGAGGAATCGGCTGTGCTCGCCACCCTGGCCGGACATGACTCGGTGGCGTTGAACCGGGTGACACCGACGGTGATGCTCTTCGTCCCGTCCGTCGACGGGGTATCGCACTGTGAACGCGAATTCACCGACGACGATGACCTGGTCACCGGGCTCCGGGTACTGACCAACGCCACCGCGCGCATGGTGACCGGTGACCTGTCCCAGACGGAACCCGGGGGTCGGCTGCCGCATGGGTAACGGGTTCGGTGGAACAGGGCCCGAGGTGCCGGTCGAGCCTCCGGTTCCGGCAGACGAAAAACTCGCCGCCCTCCCCGCGACCGAGGTGC
Source organism: Nocardiopsis nanhaiensis (assembly GCF_054778635.1). Taxonomy (NCBI): domain Bacteria; kingdom Bacillati; phylum Actinomycetota; class Actinomycetes; order Streptosporangiales; family Nocardiopsidaceae; genus Nocardiopsis; species Nocardiopsis nanhaiensis. The sequence goes on along the minus strand of NZ_BAAGZJ010000006.1, from coordinate 136,229 downwards.
TGCGGCTGTTTCACGCCAAGGAGCTGGCACCCAGCGAGTACCTGGACATCCTGCTGGAGCGCATTTCCGCAGACTCCCGCCACGAGTTGCCGCTCAATGCGTTCATGGAGGTGCTGGACGACCAGGCCCGTACTCAGGCACGCGCCGCGGACGACTTCTATGCTCGGGGCAGGGAAACCGGCGCCTCCGGTAGTCCGGCCGGTCGCGCGCTTCCTCTGATGGGCCTGCCCGTCGCCACCAAAGAGAAGCACGCGCTGAAGGGCCGCTCCCTCAGCCAGGGAATGCTAGCCCATGCGGACGCCGTGGCCGAGGAAGACCACCCCATCGTCTCGCGCATCCGTCGGTCCGGCGGAATCATCCACGGCAGGACGGCGTCGCCGGAGTTCTCCTGCGCGACCGTGACCCATTCCCGGATCTGGGGCGTGACCCGCAACCCGTGGGACCGCAGGCTGTCACCCGGTGGATCCTCCGGCGGTGCGGCAGCGGCGCTGGCGGCCGGCATGACGCCCCTGGCGACCGCTTCCGACATCGCGGGATCGACTCGCATCCCCGCCGCCTTCACCGGCAATGTCGGGTACAAGGGGCCCTACGGGACGGTTCCGGGTGCCGGGCCGCTGGCCGCGGACTGGTACCGCGGTGACGGCGCCATGGCGAGAAGCGTGTCCGACACCGCCCTGCTGACCGACGTCATCCGGGGCCAGCACCCCTCCGACCACAGCACCCTTCCGTCCGCGGTGATCGGGGAACTGTCCGGAGAACAGGCGCTCTCCGCCCTGCGGGGCCGCCGGTTGGCCTACTCCCCCACACTGGGCGACTACCCGGTCGAACGCGGTGTGCGGGAACAGGTCGATCGCGTGGTCAGGGACCTCGAGGCCGCTGGCGCGGACATCGTCGACGTCGACCTGCCCTGGACCACCGACGAGATCCGCGACACCAGCATGGCGCACTTCGGCCACCTGCTGGCGGAAGGGATGAGCAGTCTCCTCGCCGGTCGGGAGGACACCGCGGAGGAGTACACGCTCCACTTCATCCGGGTGGCCCGTGAGCACGCCGAGCGCCGCACCCTGTTCGACACCATCGCGGCGGAGCACCGGATCCAGGCGGAGCTGTCAGCCGCGCTCCAGGGCGTCGACGCGCTGTTGACCCCGGCCTCCGCGGTCCGCGCCCTGGATGCGGACGGGCAGTATCTGGACGGGTTGACGGTCTCCGACCAGCCCGACGGGGTGGACCGCGAGCTGGAGCACTACTGGGAAGCGCACATGACCGTGCCGTTCAACATCGCCAACCGCTGTCCGGTCCTGTGCGTGCCCGCCGGTTTGGCCTCGGGTTTCCCGGTGGGAATGCAGATCGTCGGTAAGCCCTTTGACGAAAGGAGCGTCTTCGAGATCGGCCGAGAAGTGGAAGAGCTTGCGCAATGAACTGACTCGACTGCTAACTGTCATTCTCAATCAGCCAGAATTGAACCCTGAGTATCAGAACAACACACATCCTCCTATGCTCTTGGTACCAGACCATAATTCGCCCTTCGGCATGATCCAGGACTCGGGAAATCTCTGAATCCTCAACCCTTGGTTCACCCAGATGCTTGACAGAAGCCGCATCAGCAAGCCACTGCGCTAGGAGCTCCACCCCTTCCTTCGCATCAGGCTCAAGGCCACCAACAACATGCTCGGCGTCGGGCAGATACTCCCAAGTCCAGTTGGTCACCGCTGAACCTTGCGCGTAGCTTCGTCGATCATCATTGCGATCTCACCTGCGGATTTCCGCGCCTCCACGAGGCCCTCAGCCTCCCCGACAGCCCGCTCCAGGTCATGCAATCTCGCAGCACGGCGTGGGAACCTTCTCAGTTCCACAAATACTCCCCACCGATACAAGAACGTGTGCATAGGAACCGTACTGTCCGTTTAAATGGCTTCCTCCCATGCCTGGTGAAATTCTTCGTCGAAATGAACACCAGCGGCAAGATCCAGTCGACGCACGGCAACGCGCAAGGCTTGCTCCGTCAATGGTGGCATAGGGAAAAGTGCGCCGTCAGCGCTTCCGATGTGCCGCGCTGAGTTCGAAACCATACGTCTCACCTACTCCAGGAGTGATCCCTGCGTGCGCGGGACGCGACCCAAATACTTCCCGAGCATATCCAAGCAACCAGTTCACCGCCGCGTGCCCGGTGCCCGAGCTCAGTAACCGGCCCGTACCGCGTAGATCGCCGCCTCCGTACGCGAGTGCACCTGCAGCTTCTCCAGGATGTTGCGCACGTGGTTCTTGACGGTGTTCTCCGTGATGAACAGGCGCTCGCCGATCTCGCGGTTGTTCATGGACTGCGCCACCAACCGGAGCACCTCACTCTCACGACCGGTGAGCTGCGGCAGGACCATCTTCTCCGCCGGCCCGCTGTCCTGCTTGGCGAGCTCGGCGAACTCCGTGATCAACTTCGCCGCCATCCCCGCGTGCACGCTTGTACGACCGGCCGCGATCGAACGCACCACCCCTGCCATGTCCGTGACCGCGACATCCTTCAGCAGGTACCCGGACGCCCCCGCTTTCAGCGCCTCGAACAGGTCCGACTGGTCCTCGCTCATCGTCAGCATCACGAACTTCACGCCGGGCACGGCGGCGCGGATGCGGGGGGCGGCCTCGATCCCCGTGGAGTGCGGCATCCACACGTCCATGATGATCACGTCCGGGCGCGAGGTTTCGGCGCGTTGCACGGCTTCGTCCCCGTCTCCGGCTTCGCCCACCACGTCGATGTCGTTCTCGTCATCGAGCACAGACATCAACCCGCGGCGGAAGAGGGCGTGGTCGTCCACGACCATCACGCGGATCGGCTTCGCGGGAGCGGGAGGTTCGGGGGTGGGCGGGGCTGGGGAAAGAGTCACCGTTGCTCCTGAAGTTGTGCGCGGCGGTGTGGGGTCGGGTTAGCCGTCGCGACCCGTGCGGTACATCGGACTCTCACCCTCAGTGGCCCCAGACCTGCTGAGGTAGTCGCAGAACAGGCAAGTCCTGGCCGCTAGCGGCCAGGGGGCGATGACGCGCACCGGGTCTCCTCGATTAGGGGCTCTACTCCGATGATCCCACGCTGGGTCACGGCGTGGGCCGCAATGCCAGAATCCGGGGCGACAGGGCAACGGCTTGCGGTCGTGGGGCACCCGGATGAGGTACAAGACAACTGGGAGAGGGTCCCCTACGGGTGCAAGAGCTGCAATTCAACAGTTTTGGGCGAGGATGCCCGGGCGTTCACGCCCGGGAGGAATCGCCCTGCCCGCTTCGGGGGTGAGGCTCAGCGACAGTTCCGCCGCCCATCGCAGACCAGTTTCGTCGTTTGGCCCCACCAGCGGCCGACGGGTCGTTAGTGTGTTCGACCATGAAGCTGGTGGTGCGGGTCAAACTCCTGCCCTCGCCTGAACAGGCGCGGGCTCTACAGGAGACCCTGCACGCCTGCAACCGGGCCGCCAACCACGCCTCCCGCATCGCCCAAGCGACCGGGGCCCGGAACAAGTACGCCCTCCAGAAGAAGGTCTACACCGACCTCAAGGCCTCCTTCGGGCTCTCGGCACAGCCCGCGGTGCGGGTGATCGGCAAGGTCGCCGACGCCTACACCACCCGGCAGGCCCACCTGAAATCCGGACACCTGGGACGCGCGGGGTCGCCGCGCCGCCAGCGCGCCGAGACCACCCCGGTGGCCTTCCGCCCGGAGGCGGCTCAGCCGTTCGATGCGCGGTGTCTGTCCTGGCAGATGGATGCGCGCACGGTCTCGATCTGGACCACCCAAGGGCGGATGAAGAACCTTGCCTTCACCTGCGCACCGGACCAGCTCAAACTCCTGGCCCAGTACCGGCAGGGGGAGAGCGACCTGATGCACCAGGACGGGCAGTGGTACCTGGCCGCGACCTGTGAGGTGCCCGAGGCGCCGTTGAACGAGGACCCGGTGGGGTTTGTGGGGGTGGATCTGGGGATCGTGGAGATCGCCACCACCTCCACCGGGCAACGGTACGCCGGACGCCAGCTCAACCGGTACCGGCGCCGACAGATCCGACTCCGGGCGAAACTGCAGAAGAAGAACACCAAGAGCGCCAAACGCCTGCTCAAGCGCCAGCGCCGCAAGGAGGCCCGGCGGGCGCGGGACGTCAACCACCAGATTTCCAAGCACATCGTGGAGGGGGCCGAACGCACCGGCCACGGCATCGCCCTGGAAGACCTCAAGGGCATCCGTGGCCGGGTACGGCAGGCCAAACACCAACGCTTGGCGTTGCATTCGTGGAGTTTCGCCCAGCTGCGCGACTTCCTCTCCTACAAAGCTCGCAGGGCCGGGGTGCCCTTGGTGGTCGTGGATGCGGCCTACACCTCGCAGTCCTGCTCGGCGTGTGACCACACCAGTAGACGCAACCGGCCCTCCAGGGCGGTTTTCGCTTGCCGGGGTTGTGGTGTGGTGTTGCACGCCGATGTCAATGCTTCGCGCAACCTCGCCCGTCGGGGCGAGGCTGTGTGGATCGCGGGGCGCCAGTCAACCGCCTCTGCATCCTCCCGACAGTGAGGGGGTGCTGGACGCGGGAGGTCTCCTACCAGCCAAGTGGGCACCTACCTGCAAGCCCGTGGGCTTCACCCACGGGTAGTTGATCCCCGCGTGCGCTGGGCTCGGGGCCAACTATCTGTGATGACGCGAGGCGTTGTTGTCTCGCAACCTGGCTTCAAACGTTGGGGGCCACCGGCGGAGCGGGCCCCTGGGCCACATCATAGATGGGCTTGCGGCCCGGCGGAGGGGGATCCGCCGGGCCCTGTGGTTAGCGGGTGGGGGCGAGGACCTCGCGGAGGGCCGCGGGACTGGACGCGGTGACGAGGTCAGCTGGGCAGGGGCACCTGAGCTTTGCCTCGGTTGGCTGGAGTACCTTCGTCTCCTCCCTCAAGGCCCCCACACCCGATAGACGCCTCCCCCAAGCAACGCAGAGCCCCGGGATCGCCGTTGATCCCGGGGCTGGTCTATGGCGCCACCGCGGTCGAGCCTGAACTGCTCGTCGGGTGGTCGAGAATCGGCGGAGGCTACAGCTTGGTGGACGACACCGTGGATTCCTTCAGTACCTGGGCGGTCCGGAGTCCGGCGAAGGCCACGGCCAGCGCTCCAACACTGACCACGGTGAGCACTCCCCCGGCCATCAGGGCACCCGCGGCCCCGATGAGGGGCGCCAGGCCGCCGAGGGTGAGGGCTCCGGCCGAGTTGCCGATGGTGGACTGCGCGGTCCACACGGAGTTGACCCGCCCGCGCAGGTGGTCGGGGGTGTGGGACTGCAGGAGCGCGTAGCGCAGGATCTGCTCCACGACCTGGCCGAAGCCCAGGAACACCAGGAAGGCGAAGGCCAGGGGCGCCCAGGGGCTGGCCCCGAAACCGAGGACGGCGAGACCGCAGACGGCGACCGCCGCGAGCAGGAGCGCGCCGCTGCGGCGGGCCCGCCCGGCCCAGCCGCTGGTGAGCGATCCGATCAGCGCTCCGACCGCCGGTGCCGTGTACAGGATTCCGACCAGGCCGGGCCCGCCGCCGAGGACCTTGTCGGTGAACTCGTTGATGAGCACCTGCGGCGTGGCGAACAGCATCTGCGCCAGGCCCAGGAGCAGGAGCGGGCCGACGACGCGGTGCCTGAACGCGAACCCGCCCCCTTCGCGCAGGGCGTCGAGGACCGGCTGGGCGCGGGATTCGGCGGAGGGTTCGAGCCTGGGCAGGCGCCACACGAGGAAGGTCGTGAAGAGCGAGAGCAGCGCGGTGATGACGTAGTTAGAGCCCATCCCGAGGCTGGCGATGATCATCCCGCCGAGCGCGGGCGCCATGACGTTGCCGAGGTGGCCGTTGAGTGCGATGAGCGCCCCTGCCGCGGGGAGCTTGTCCCGGGGCACGAAACCCGGTGCGGCGGCCTGGAGGGCGACGGTGCTGAACGATCCCAGGAAGCCGTTGAAGGCCGCGATCGCGTAGATCACCCAGAGCCAGGGTTCGGCGGGGAGGAGGGTGTTGGCGGCGAGGACGCCGAACCCGATGACGGCGGAGGCCCGGCCGATGACGATGAGGCGCCGCCGGTCGCCGCGGTCGGCGAGCATGCCGCCGACCAGGGTTCCGGAGAGGACGCTGACGGCGGAGGTGGTGTGGACGGTGGCCACGAGCAGTGAGGACCCCGTGATCTCGTACACCTGCATGGGTAGGGCGACGGCCGCGAAGCCCAGCCCGAAGATGGAGATGAGCCGGGCGACGAAGATGATCCTGAACTCGCGGCTCTGGCGCAGGGGGCTGATGTCGATCATCAGCTGGGAGAGTTTCACGGGGTCCTTAGCGGGTGGGGCGGGTCAGCGGGTCAGGCGAGCGCTTCGCGCAGGCTGCGGGGGCGCAGGTCGGTCCAGTGGGTATCGACGTACTCCAGGGCCTCGTTCTTGGAGACGGGGCCGTGGACGGGGGTCCAGCCGTCGGGGACCGGGGCGAAGCCGGGCCACAGGGAGTGCTGGTCCTCGTCGTTGACCAGGACGAGGAAGGTGCCTTCGGTGTCGTCGAAGGGGTTGCTCATGGTCGTCGCTCCTTCGGGGGCGGGTGTGGGTTCGGTCAGGTGAGGATTTTCTGCCAGGCCCGGACGGTGGGCTCCTCGCCGAGGGCGACGAAGTCGGCCTCGACGCCGTACTCGCGCCAGTTCTCCACCAGGCTCATCAGGCGGATCGAGTCCATACCCTGGTCGAGCAGGCTCTCGGACTGTTCGACCTCGTCGGTCGGTACCCCCAGCGCCTTGGCCACGTGCTCAAGGACGAGGTCGGGGGTCAGTTCCTTCTGCATTTCCGGTCCTCCTGCGGGGCGGTGAACGCCGGGGCGGTGCACCCGCGGTCAGTGCACCGCCAGGGCGGTGTCGGGCGGTCAGGAGGCGATCTGCTCCAGGGCCTCTTCGAGGCTGTCCAGGGTGAGCAGCGCGGACTTGTGCGTACCGGCGTCGCTCCACGGCAGCGGGTAGACCTGGTCGTCCTCCGCTGCGGGCAGGGAGTTGAAGACGTCCTCGGCGATCAGGTCCTGGGTGGGTCCGGGGACCTCGCCGTCGGGGTTGGCCTCGGTGAGGATCGCGTCGGCGTCGGAGAGCTGGTCGACCTCCTCGACGGAGTAGTACGCCGCCCACTCCTGGTGGGAGGCCTCGTTCTGCTCTCCGATGAAGTCGAATCCGACCTCGCTGGCGATGGCGGTGTTCCAGGCGGGGCCGAACTCCTGGAGGACCTGTCCGGCGCCGGCGCCGGGGGTGCCCTCCGAGGAGCGGGCGAAGGCGAAGTCGGTCTCGGCGAGGACGTCGGCGTACTCCTCGGAGATTTCCGCCACCCGGGCGTCGTATTCGCCTTCGAGCTGATCGTAGGTGTCGGAGACCCCGATCGCGTCGGCCACTTGGACCTCGACCTCCTTCCAGGAGTCGGGGTCGCCGAGGCCGATGGCGACGGTCGGCGCGAGCTCCTCGAGGTTGTCCAGGGGTACGTTCTCCATGCCGTCCGAGGGCCAGCCGACGACGATCAGGTCGGGCTCGAGCGCTGCGATGGCCTCGAAGTTGGCCTCGTTGGTGGAGCCGACCTCTTCCAGGCCGGTCATCGTGTCGACGTCGTCGGGGTGGACGTTCTCGGCCCAGTTGTCCTGGGTGTGCACGCCGACGACGTTGCCGCCGAGCTCGACCGCGGGCTGGGCGGCGTAGGAGAGGGCGACGACGCGCTGGGGGTCGGCGGGGATCTCGATATCGCCGTTCTCGGCCTCGAAGGCGCGGGTCTCCCCTTCGGCCTCCGCCCCGCCCTCGGAGCCGTCGTCGGACTCGGTGGCGGCGCAGGCGGTCGCCCCGAGCACCATGGCGGTCAGCGCGCAGAGCGGCCACAGGCGTGCGGGTTCAGACATCAGTTGTTCTCCTGTCAGAGGGAAACCTTCGGGGGTAATAGTTAGGCTAGCCTAGCCTTATCTTCACTCGTGTCGCACCCCGCTCTTGGTGCGCAGCGCTTCGGCCAGCACGGGGCCGACCTCGGTCAGTGCGGCCGGTCCGGTGAGTGCGTCGTGGGAGGCGTTGACCCGGTGGTCGACCACGCGGCCGCTCACGTAGGGGCTCCACGCCTGGTGGTCCACGTCCTCGCGCGGGGTGCCCGCGGCGGTGAAGAACACCAGGTCGCCGTCGAACACCCGGTAGGTGGCGCGGGTCATGAGTTCGGCGTTCTCGCGGTAGGTGTCCACGACCGCGTTCAGGGTGGCGGGCTCCAGGTCCGCCCAGACCCCGCCTTCGCTGATGAACTCGGTGACCTCCTCGCGCGTGTACGGCGGCGCGAAGTCCTGGGGGCTTTCCCGCATGGAGCTGGCCAGCAGGAAGGCCAGGGCCTCCTGCTCCACCTCTTCGGTACTCGCGGACAGCTCGCGGGCGCGCCGCTGGCCGTCCAAGGGGTAGGTGTCCATGACCGCCAGGAGCGCGACCTCCTCGCCCTTGTCCTGGAGGAGGGTGGCGACCGCGTGCGCGGCCTGTCCGCCGAAGGACCAGCCGACCAGGTGGTAGGGGCCTTCGGGCTGGACGGCCCGGATCCGCTCCAGGTAGTACACGGCCAGTCCGTCCAGGTCGGGCGCCAGCCCGTGCCGCCCGCGCAGCCCGGGCGACTGCACGCCGTAGACCGGCTGGTCGGGGTCCAGGTAGGGGGTGAGGCCGGCGAAGGACCAGCTGAACCCGGCGGCCGGGTGGAGGCAGAACAGGGGCGGCCGGTCGCCGCCCGAGCGCAGGGGCAGCATGGTGGCGAGCGGGTCGCCGCCCTCCTCGGTGCCCAGCAGGCGGGCCGTGATCCGCGCCGGGGTGGCCGCGGTGAGCACCTCGCCCACCCTCAGCCGCGTGTCGAACTCGCTCCGGATCCTGCCCACCAGGCGCATGGCGAGCAGGGAGTGGCCGCCGAGGGCGAAGAAGTCGTCCTCCGCACCCACCTCGTCCAAGCCGAGCACCTCGGCGAACAGCGCGCAGAGCCTGCGCTCCTCGTCGTTGGCGGGCGCGCGTCCGCCCCCGGTCCGCCACTCGGGTGCGGGCAGGGCGGCCTGGTCGAGCTTGCCGTTGACGGTCAGCGGCAGCCGGTCCACGACCATCAGGGCGCTCGGGACCATGTGCTCGGGCAGCCGTGCGGACAGCGCGCCGCGCACCTCTTCGGGGTCGACGGCGCCGGGACCTCCCGGGTCCGACTGCTTCGGCACGAGGTAGGCGACGAGTCGGCGCACGCCCGGTGCGTCCTCCCTGGCCAGGACGGCGGCCTGCGCGAGGTCGGGGTGGGACTCCAGCACCGCGACGATCTCGCCGGGCTCGACCCGGTGGCCGCGGATCTTGATCTGGTCGTCGGTGCGCCCGAGGAAGTCCACGAGCCCGTCGGGACCCCAGCGGACCAGGTCGCCGGTGCGGTACATGCGGCTGCCGGGAGGGCCGAAGGGGTCGGCGACGAACCGGTCGGCGGTCCCGCCGGGGCGTCCCGCGTAGCCGCGGGCCAGGCCGGCCCCGGACACGTAGAGCTCGCCGGGGACGCCGGGCGGAACCGGGGCCAGGCCGGAGTCGAGCACGTAGACGCGGGTGTTGTGGATGGGCGCGCCCACCGTGGGCCCGGCACTGTCCTCGGTCCCGCCGCCGAGGGTGTTGATCGTGTATTCCGTGGGGCCGTAGAGGTTGTAGCCGAGCACGCCGGGTGCCTCGCGCAGCCGCCGCCAGACGGTGTCGGTGACCGCCTCTCCCCCGAGCAGGACCAGGCAGGGCCGGTGCCTGCCGTCCTCCGCCAGCAGCCCGTCCTCGATCAGCTGTCCGCAGTAGGAGGGGGTGACGTTGATGACGTCGATGGCGTGCTCGGCGCAGTAGGAGGTCAGGGCGTCGGAGTCGCGGCGCATCTCCTCGTCCATCAGGTGCACCTCGTGCCCCTGGACCAGCCAGAGCAGTTCCTCCCAGGACATGTCGAAGGAGAAGGAGACGGTGTGCGCGATGCGCAGGATGCGCCCGCCCTGCTCGGCGACGACCCGGTCGAAGATGCGCTCCTGGTGGTTGACGAGCATGTTGGTCAGGCCGCGCAGGGGCACCGCCACACCCTTGGGGCGGCCCGTGGAGCCCGAGGTGTAGATGGTGTAGGCGAGGGAGTCGGGGCTCACCGGTCCCAGGCGTTCGGCGTCGGTGAGGTCGTCGGGCGGCAGATCGGCCAGCGCGGCCTCGGTCGCGGCTGAACCGAGGACGACGTCGGCGGTGCCTTCCCGGGACGGAACACGTTCCACGGAGTCCTCGCTCACCAGCGCCACCGCGGGGGCGGAGTCCTCGATCATGTCGGCCAGCCTGGACTCCGGGTGGTCCAGGTCGAGGGGCACGTAGCCGCCGCCGGCCTTCAGGACGGCGAAGAGCCCGGCCACGGCGTCGACCGAGCGGGGCACGCCCAGGGCGACACCGGTGTCGGGGCCGACCCCGCGGTCGACCAGCAGCCGGGCGATCCGGTTGGCGCGGCCGTTGAGTTCGCCGAAGGACACGCGGCGCCCGTGGAAGACCAGGGCCGTGCGGTCGGGGAGCTCGCCGGCGGTCTTCTCCAGGAGCTGGGTGATGGTGTCCGGGGGCAGGTCGCGGTCGGTCCGGTTGGGTTCGGTGAGCACCGCCCGGGACTCCTCACCGGAGAGCAGGTCGAGGTCGGCCACGCGCTGTTCGGGGTCGGTGGCCAGGGCCTCGATCGCGGCCAGGGCACGGTCGAAGAGCCGTTGGGCGGTGGTGTCGTCGAACAGGTCGGGGCGGTAGGCCAGGGAGACCGTGGTGCTGTCGCCCGGCTCGACCACGAAGGTGAGGGGGTAGTGGGTGGCGTCCGCGGCCGACACCTTCTCCAGCCCCACCGCCTCCTCCAGTTCCCGGGCCTGGGAGGCGTCCTTGGGTGTGTTGCGCAGGACGTAGAGGGTGTCGAAGAGGGTGCCCAGCCCGGCCCGGCCCTGGATCTCGGCGAGGTTGACGTGGTGGTAGGGCAGCAGGTCGGTCTGCTGGCGGTGGACGCGCTCGAAGAGGTCGACGAGGCGCTCGGCCGGGCGCGGGTCGATGCGCACCGGGATGGTGTTGAAGAACAGGCCGATGACCGAGGACACGTCGGGGATCTCGGGTGGGCGGCCGGAGACGGTGCTGCCGAAGACGATGTCGTCGCGGCCGGTCTGGGCGCGCAGGGTGAGTGCCCAGGCGGTGTAGAGGAGGGAGTTCGGGGTGACGCCGATCCGGCGGGCCACGGCGGTGAGCGCGTCCGCGGTCCCGGGGGCCAGGTCGGCCTGGAGGGAGCGCGGCATGACCGGGCGGCGTCCGGGGTCGGGCGGGGCGATCAGTGTGGGTGTGTCCAGCCCGGCGAGGGCGTCGCGCCAGGCTCCTGCGGCCCGGTCCATGTCCTGCTGGGACAGCCAGACCAGGTAGTCGCGGTAGGGGCGGGCGGGCGGCAGGGCGGCGGGGTCGCCGCCGGCGCGGTACAGCTCCAGGAGTTCGAAGATGTAGAGCGTGCCCGACCAGCCGTCCATGAGGATGTGGTGGTGGGTCTCGACCAGTACGGCCCGCCCCTGGCCGCAGTGCACGAGGACGTTGCGGATGAGGGGTGGCCGGGTGAGGTCGAAGCGGCGTTCGCGCTCCTCGCGCCGGATGCGGGTGAGTTCGCGGTCGCGCTCGTCGGGTCCGTGGCCGCTGAGGTCCACCTCGCGCCAGTGGGCGGGCATCGCGGCACGGATGAACTGGACGGGCTGTTCCATGCCCTCGTGCGCGAAACCGGCGCGCAGGTTGGGGTGGCGGCGCAGCATCTCGTCGGCGCTGGCGCGGAGCGCGTCGGCGTCCACCGGCCGGTTGAACTCGAACACGTGCTGGACGGTGTAGACGTCCAGCCTCTGGTCGTCGTCGAGTGCGTGGAAGAGCAGGCCCTGTTGGAGGGGTGCCAGCGGAAGGACGTCCTCGAGGGTCGTTGCTGCTTGCTGGGACACGGTCCTCGGCTCCTGACTGTCGTGTGGCGGGGTCGTGGTCTGGGTTTCTCGGGGGTCGGGCTGGCGGTCGTTGGACACGCCCTAGCCCTAGCCCTGGTCGGGGTCGAGTCCGAGGCCTTCGAGGCGGGCCATCTGGTCGGCGCCGAGGGAGACCAGGGGTTGGGGTGCGGCGGGTCCGGGGTCCGGGGCGGCCGCAGCGGGCTGCTCTGTCTGCCCGGCCCGTCCTGGTTCCCCGGTCTGCTCGCGGGCCAGTCCGGCCAGGGCCGCGGGGGTGGGGTGGGAGAAGACGTCGTAGACGCTGACGTCGAACCCCCCGCCCGAGATCTCGGCGACCAGGCGCAGGGCGCTGATGCTGTCGCCGCCGAGACGGAAGAAGTGGTCCCCGGTGTGGACCTCCGGGAGGCCGAGCACGGTGGCGAAGGCGGCGCAGACCACCTGTTCGCGTGCGTCCCGGGGGCGTTCGCCCTGGCCCGCTCCGGCGCCGAAGTCGGGGGCCGGCAGGGCCGCGCGGTCCAGCTTGCCGTTCAGGGACAGCGGCCACTCGGCCACCGCCATCACGGCGGTGGGCACCATGTACTCGGGCAGGACGGTGGCGGCGTGTTCGCGTACCCGCTCCGGTGCGGCCCCGCCGCTCACGTAGCCGGCCAGCACCTGCTCGCCGGAGGGGTTCGCGGCCACGGTGACCACGGCACCGGTGGCCCCGGGAACGGCGGCCAGGGCCGACTCGATCTCCCCCAGCTCGACGCGCTGGCCGCGCAGCTTCACCTGGAAATCGGACCGGCCGACGAACTCCAGGGCCCCGCCGCGGAAACGGGCCACGTCCCCCGTCCGGTACATGCGCCCACCCGAAGCGAAGGGGTCGGCGACAAAGCGCTCCGCGGTCAGGCCGAACCGGCCCTGATAGCCCCGGGCCAGCTGGTCACCGGCCAAATACAGGTCACCGGCCACACCCTCGGGCACCGGCCGCAACAGCGCGTCCAGCACGTACACCCGGGTGTTCCACACCGGACGACCGATCGGAACGGACGTGCGGCCCACGTCCTCGAAGGCGTCGAACCAGGTCACGTCCACGGCCGCCTCGGTCGGACCGTAGAGGTTGAAGAGCCCTGCCCCCGGGAGGTCCTGGGCGAAGCGCTCCGCCGTCTCGGTCGGCAGTGCCTCGCCGGAGGCGAACACGCGGTGGAGTCCCCGGCACTCGGCCGCCGAGGGTTCCTCCAGGAAGATGCGCAGCATCGAGGGGACGAAGTGGCAGGTGGTCACCTGGCGTTCGCGGATGATCCGGGACAGGTAGGCCGGGTCGCGGTGGCCTCCCGGTGCGGCGACCACCAGACCGGCGCCCGCGCGGAAGGGCCAGAAGAACTCCCACACCGACACGTCGAAGGCCGACGGGGTCTTCTGCAGCACCCGGTCGTCCCCGCTCAACGGGAACCGGCTCTGCATCCACTCCAACCGGTTCACGATCGCCCCGTGGGAGACACCCACACCCTTGGGCCGCCCCGTCGAACCCGACGTGTAGATCACATACGCCAAATCATCGGGGCTCAGCGGGCAGCGGCGGTCGCGGTCAGAGAACGCGTCGCCCGAGAAACTCGACAGCCGCACGTCAGGGCTGTCCAGGATCAGTCGCTCGCCCTCCCCTTCGGGGACGAGGCCGGCGCCCGCGCAGTTGGTCAGCACCACCCGGGGCCGGGCGTCGGCCAACACGAACCGCAACCGCTCGGCCGGATAGTCCAGATCCAACGGCAGATAGGCACCACCGGCCACCACCACCGCGTGCAGCGCCACCACGAGGTCCACCGAGCGGGGTACGCCCACCGCAACCAGGTCGCCGGGGCCCACGCCGCGTTCGACCAGCACCCGCGCCAAACGGTTCACCCGCCCGCGGAAACCCGCGTAATCCCACACCTCACCGGAGTCAGCGTCCACCAGAGCCACCCGCTCCGACCACTGCCCACCCCCCTCAGGCACATCGCCCAACAGACCCGGGACCACCGGCACCGCCGTATCGTTCACAGCCGAGAGCGCCGCCTTCTCCGGCTCGGCGGCGGGGGTGAGCTCGGCGGGCCGGAGTCCGGGCTGGCGGACGAGCGCGACGAGCGTGTGCCGGAACTCGGCCAGCAGGGACTTCGCACCGGCTTCGTCGCAGGAGTCCGTGCGGTAGCCGAGCACGAACCGGGGCTCCCCGCCGGGCAGGGCGACCAGGGTGAGGGGGTAGTGGGTGGCGTCGTGGACGTCCACGTCCCGCACACCGACCCCGGCGAAGGAGCGTCGTCCCAGTTCGGGGTCGAGCGGGTAGTTCTCCACCACCAGCAGCGAGTCGAAGGCCACGCCGGTGGCGCGCTGGATCCGCCCCAGCCCCAGGTGCTGGTGTTCGATGAGGGAGCCCTGCTCGTCCTGGATCCGCCGCGCCAGGTCCGCACCGCTCTCCCCCGGCGCCAGCCGGGCGCGGACCGGGACCGTGTTGATGAGCAGGCCCACCATCGACTCCGCTCCCGGGAGCCCGGTGGAGCGGCCCGAGACGGTCGCGCCGAACACCACGTCGTCGCTGCCGGTGCGCCGGGAGGCCACGAGCGCCCAGGCGGTCTGGATGAGGGAGTTGACGGTCACGCCGGTGCGGGCGGGCCCCTCGGTGAGGTCGGCCGCCTCGTCCTCGGTGAGGGCGAGGTCCACCCGGAGCGAGCGGGCGGCTTCTCCGTCTCCACCAGGGGTCTGCGCGTCGCGCGCCGTCTTCGCGCCCCGCGCGGGGCCGAGGACGTCGGTGCTCTCGGGGGCGTCGGCGAGCGCCGCGGTCCAAGCGCGTTCGGCGGCGCCGGTGTCGCGGGAGGCCAGCCAGGCCAGGTGGTCCCGGAAGGCGGGGGCCGGGGCACGCGGGCCGCCGTCCGGGCCGGCCGCGTAGGCATCCATCAGCTCGCGGACGAGGATCGGCATCGACCAGCCGTCGAGGATGATGTGGTGGTTGGTGAGGATGAGCGTGTGCTCGTCCGCCGCGTGCCGGACCAGTACGCAGCGCAGGGGCGGGGCCGTGGTGAGGTCGAACGGTTCGCGGGCCTCGGCCGCCTCGATCCGCGCGACCTCCTCCCTGGCCTGCTCCACGGGCGCGGAGCCCAGGTCGACCGCCCGGAGCGGGACGGTGGTGTCCCTGGTGACGAACTGGACGGGGCGCTCCATGTCCTCGTACCAGAAGCCGACCCGGAGGTTGGGGTACCTGGCGAGCAGGGTGGCGAAGGCGGACCGCAGCCGGTCGGTGTCCAGCGGACCCGTCAGGGCGACGGTGGTCCGCACCGTGTAGACGTCCTCCCGGTCGCTGCTGGCGTGGAAGAGCAGCCCTTCCTGCAGCGGGGTGAGGGGGAGGACGTCCTCCAGGGCGGGCTCTGGCGAAGGCATGTCTGTCCTGTCCGATCGGGTCGTGCGTGTGCGCGGGTCGCTGTCCGTACTCACCGGCGCCGCCTCAGCAGGGCTTCCAACTGGTCGACCTGGCCCTGTTCCAGGGAGACCATGCCGAAGTCGGAGGGTGTGTGGCCGCCGGCCTCGGTCGTGTCCGTGTGGGCGGCGAGCGCCTTCAGGGCGTCGAACCAGCCGTCGAGGAGGGCTTGGACGTGTTCCTCGCTCCACAGGCGCCGGGCGAAGGTCCACCGGGCGCGCAGGCGCGTGCCCTCGGGCCCGTCCTCGGCGATGGCGTTGAGCGCCAGCCCGTGGGTGAGGGGGAGCTTGGGACCGAAGTCCAGGGGCACGTCCCAGGTCTCTTCGGTGAGTTCCCAGTCCTTGCCCGAGGAGGCGGGCATCCGGCCCAGGTAGTTGAAGAGGAGGCCGGGTGTCGGTCCCGCGCGGAGTTCCCGGGCGGTGTCGTCGTTGAGGTAGCGCAGGACGCCGAAGCCCACTCCCCCTTCGGGGACGGCGCGCAGGGTCTCCTTGACCCGCTTGAGCGCCTGGCCGGCGGCGGGACCGGAGGCCAGCGCCTCCCGCACGTCGATGCCGGAGACGTCCAGGCGGAGCGGGTAGAGGCTGGTGAACCAGCCGACGGTGCGCGACAGGTCGGCGCCGGGGACCAGGTCCTCTCGGCCGTGTCCCTCCGCGTCCACCAGGAGTGCGCCCTGTGGGTGCCCGGATTCGGCCCGCCAGCTGTCCACTGCCAGGGCGAGCGCGCTGAGCAGGACGTCGTCGGGGCGTGCGCTGTAGGCCTCGGTGACCCGGTTGAGCACCGCTTCGGTGGTCGCGGCGTCGAGCAGCCCGGTGACTGTGCGGGCGGTCTCGACGGTGTCCTGCTCGGGGTCGGTACCCGGGAATCCCGCAGTGCCCCCGTCCGTGGTTCCACCCGTGCCGAGGACCGAGCGCCAGTAGGGCAGCTGTTCCGTCCAGCGCGGGGTGTGCGCCGCGTCCTCGAGCGCGAACGCCCAGGCGCGCAGGGGGGTGCCCGGCGCGGACAGCGTCGGGGCGCTGCCCTGCGTGCGGGCGGCCACGGCCGTTTCCAGGTCGGGCAGGAGCACCCGCCAGGAGACCCCGTCGACGGCCAGGTGGTGGATGACCAGCAGGAGCCGTCCCTGGTCCCGGTCGCCGCGGTCGAACCAGACCGCGCGCAGCAGTGTGCCCGCGTCCACGTCGAGTTCGCTCGCGGCGGCCTCGGCCGCTTCGGCGACCTCGCGGTTCATGGTGGCCCCGGGGCGGGCGGGCACGGGCACCCGCCGGACGCAGTCCCGGGCGCTGACGGACCCCTCGGGCCGGATCTCCAGGTTGGGCCGGTCCCCCGCGCGGTTCAGGCACAGGCGCAGGGCGTCGTGGCGGTCCAGGACGTCGGACAGCGCGGCGGTGAGAACCTCCAAGGTCAGACCGGGCGGTGTGGCCACGACCTGGCGCTGGGTGACGGTGTCGATGCGGTCGCCGCGGCCGTGCATCCAGTGGGCGATCGGTGTCAGGGGCAGCTCGCCCGAGGGCGGGGAGTCGGCCCCGAAGGCGTCCGCGCCGCCGGAGCCGGGGTCGACCGGGGTGGCGAGCCGGGCCAGTCCGGCGGGGGTGCGGGCGCTGAAGACGTCCGCGACGTTGAGCGCCCACCCCTGGCTGTGGAGCCGGTTGACCACCTGGATGGAGGAGATGCTGTCTCCGCCCAGGCGGAAGAAGTCGTCGTCGGTACCGGCTTCGGGCAGGTGCAGGACTTCGGCGTACACGAGGCAGAGGGCACGTTCGAGCGGGGTTCCCGGCCGGCGCCCCCGGCCCGCCTCGGCGCCGAAGTCCGGGGCCGGCAGGGCCGCGCGGTCCAGCTTGCCGTTGGGCGAGAGCGGCCACTCGGCCACGCCCACCAGGACGGAGGGCACCATGTACTCCGGTAGGGACCCCGAGGCCTGTTCCCGGACCCGTTCGAAGGGTCCCTCGGTGCCCGAGCCGCTCACGTAGCCGACCAGCACCTGCTCGCCGGAGGGGTTCGCGGCCACGGTGACCACGGCACCGGTGACCCCGGGAACGGCGGCCAGGGCCGACTCGATCTCCCCCAGCTCGACGCGCTGGCCGCGCAGCTTCACCTGGAAATCGGACCGGCCGACGAACTCCAGGGCCCCGCCGCGGAAACGGGCCACGTCCCCCGTCCGGTACATGCGCCCACCCGAAGCGAAGGGGTCGGCGACAAAGCGCTCCGCGGTCAGGCCGAACCGGCCCTGATAGCCCCGGGCCAGCTGGTCACCGGCCAAATACAGGTCACCGGACACACCCTCGGGCACCGGCCGCAACAGCGCGTCCAACACGTACACCCGGGTGTTCCACACCGGACGGCCGATCGGCACGGACGTGCGGCCCACGTCCTCGAAGGCGTCGAACCAGGTCACATCCACGGCCGCCTCGGTCGGACCGTAGAGGTTGTACAGGTCCACGGCGGGCAGCAGTGCGAAGAAGCTCTCGGCCGCCTCCGAGGGCAGTGCCTCACCCGAGGCGAACACCCGGCGCAGCCCGTCGCACTCGGTGGCGGTGGGCTCCTCCAGGAAGATCCGCAGCATCGAGGGCACGAAGTGGCAGGTGGTCACGGCGTGTTCCTGGATGACCCGGGACAGGTAGGCCGGGTCGCGGTGGCCTCCCGGTGCGGCGACCACCAGACCGGCGCCCGCGCGGAAGGGCCAGAAGAACTCCCACACCGACACGTCGAAGGCCGACGGGGTCTTCTGCAGCACCCGGTCGTCCCCGCCCAACGGGAACTGGCCCTGCATCCACTCCAACCGGTTCACGATCGCCCCGTGGGAGACACCCACACCCTTGGGCCACCCCGTCGAACCCGACGTGTAGATCACATACGCCAAATCATCGGGGCTGACCGGGGCACGGCGGTCCTCCTGGGTGAGTTCCGTGCCGGAGGCGGCGGCCAGGAGTTCCGCGGTCTCCGGGGCGTCCAGGATCAGACGCTCCCCTTCCCCTTCGGGGACGAGGCCGGCGCCCGCGCAGTTGGTCAGCACCACCCGGGGCCGGGCGTCGGCCAACACGAACCGCAACCGCTCGGCCGGATAGTCCAGATCCAACGGGAGGTAGGCACCACCGGCCACCACCACCGCGTGCAGCGCCACCACGAGGTCCACCGAGCGGGGTACGCCCACCGCAACCAGGTCGCCGGGGCCCACGCCGCGTTCGACCAGCACCCGCGCCAAACGGTTCACCCGCCCGCGGAAACCCGCGTAATCCCACACCTCACCGGAGTCAGCGTCCACCAGAGCCACCCGCTCCGACCACTGCCCACCCCCCTCAGGCACATCGCCCAACAGACCGGGGGCCACCGGCACCGCCGTATCGTTCACTCCCGAGGCCAGGGCCGCCTCCGCCCCGGTGCGGGAGTCGATCCCGGCCAGGGGCCGTCCGGGGTCGGCGAGCACGGCGTCCAGCAGGAGCCCGAAGCGTTCGGCGAGGAGACGTGCGGTGCGCTCGTCGTAGAGGTCGGTGGCGTAGCGCAGCTCGCCGACGAGCTCCTCGGCTCCGGGCAGCTCCACCACCGTGAACTCCAGGTCCACCTTGGCGATGTCGGTCTCGGCCCGCTGCGGCTCCACCCGGGCACCGAAGAGGTCCTGGGACCCGCCCGGTTCGCGCTGGTAGCTGAGCATGACCTGGAACAGCGGGTGCCGGCCGGCCCCGCGCGGGGGCGCGACCGCCTCGACGATCTGGTCGAAGGGCAGGTCGGCGCGGGCGTATGCGGCGGTGTCCACAGCGTGCGCGCGCCGCAGCAGCTCCTCGAAGGTCACGTCGCCGGACACGTCCAGGCGCAGCGGCACCAGGTTGAGGAACAGGCCGACGAGGTCGTGTGTGGCGGCGGCGTCCCGGTTGGCGATGGGGGTGCCGACGGTGACGTCGTCGCCCGCGCCGTGGCGGTGCAGCAGGTAGGCGAGGGCCGCGTGCAGCACCATGAACTCGGTGGCCCCGTGCGCACGGGCCAGGGCGCCGAGCCGGGAGGTGGCCTGGGCGGAGATCCGGAAGGGTGCCACCGCGCCGCGGCCGCTGGCCAGCGCCGGGCGTGGCCGGTCCGCGCGCAGGCCGGTCTCCTCGGGTGCCCCCGCCAGGGCGGTGCGCCACTCCCCCGCGATCCTCGCGGCGGTGCTGCCGGCGTCCGCGATGGAGCCGAGGCGTTCCCACTGCCGGAGCGTGTGGTCGACGTAGTCGGCGGACCGCTCGGACCAGCGGGGTTCCTCGCCGCGCTGCCGGTGGCGGTAGGCGGTGTCCAGGTCGCGCAGGAGCGGGCCTTCGGACCACTCGTCGGTGGCGATGTGGTGGATGACCAGGAGCAGGACGTGTTCCGGTACGCCCGCGCGCTCACCGGTCCGGAAGAGGGTGGCGCGGAGCGGGACGTCCCGCGAGATGTCGAAGGGGCGGTGCAGCCGTCGCCGCATGCCCGCGGTGAGTTCGGCTTCGGAGGCCTCGGCCACCTCCAGGAGGTCGGGCAGGGTGTCGGCCGGGAGGATGTTCTGGAAGGCCTCGTCGCCGTCGTCGGTATAGACGGTGCGCAGGGTCTCGTGCCTGGTCACGGTGTCGCGCAGGGCGAGGGAGAGCGCGTCGGCGTCGATCGCGCCGTGCAGCCGGAGGGCGACGGGGACGTTGTAGACCGGGCTCGGCCCGTTGAGCCGTTCGAGGAACCAGAGCCTGCGCTGGGCGGCTGACAGCGGAGGGCGTTCGGGGCGGGTGCGCGCGGGCGATCCCGGCTCGGGGCTGGCCGCGCCTTCGGAGCGCAGCCGTGCGGCCAAAGCCGACACGGTGGGTGCCTCGAAGACGTCGCGCAGGCCGATGTCGCCGGTGAACCGCTCGCGGACCCGGTTGGCCAGGCGCCCGGCGAGCAGCGAGTGGCCGCCGAGGGAGAAGAAGTCGTCGTCGACACCCACGTGTTCGGCCCCGAGCACCTCGGCGAAGAGGACGCACAGCGCCGCCTCGTCGGCGTTCCCGGGCTGCGTGCCGCCGGTGGCGGAGGCCAGGGTCGGCGCGGGCAGGGCCTTGCGGTCGATCTTGCGGTTCTCGGTGAGGGGGAAGGTCTCCAGCGCGACCAGCGCGGCCGGGACCATGTAGTGCGGCAGCCGGTCGGCCAGGGCGGCGCGGACGGACTCGGTGTCGAAGGTGCGGCCCGGTGCGGGCACGGCGTAGCCCACGAGCGCGGTGCCGCCGGTGCCGTCCTCGCGCGCGACCACCACGCACTGCCCGACCTCCGGCCGCTCGCCGAGGGCGCTCTCGATCTCGCCGAGTTCGATGCGGAAGCCGCGGATCTTGACCTGGTGGTCGGTGCGGCCGAGGTAGTCCAGGGCCCCGTCGGGGCGGCGGCGCACCAGGTCGCCGGTGCGGTACATCCGGCTTCCGGGCGGTCCGAAGGGGTCGGCGACGAACCGCTCCGCGGTCAGGCCGGTGCGGCCCACGTAGCCCCGGGCGAGGCCCGCGCCGGAGATGTACAGGTCGCCGGCGCGTCCGGTCGGCACCGGGCGCAGCGCGGAGTCGAGTACCCGCATGCCCGTGTTGGCGATCGGACGGCCGATGGTGACGGTCTCGCCTGGGTGCACGGTCGCGGCGGTGGACCAGATGGTGGTCTCGGTGGGGCCGTAGAGGTTGGTCACCTCGGCGGCGCGGACGGCGAGGTCTTCGGCCAGTTCGGCGGGCAGGGCCTCGCCGCCGACGAGGACGCGCAGGCCGCGCACGGCGTCGGGGTGCTCCTCGGTGAGGGAGCGCCACAGGGTGGGGGTGGCCTGCATGACGGTGGCCCCGGTGCGCTCGAGGAGCGCGGCCAGGGCACGGGGGTCGCGCGTGGTGTCGCGGTCGGCGAGGACGAGGGTGGCGCCGGCCATCAGCGGGAGGTAGACCTCCAGCAGGGAGATGTCGAAGCCGATCGTGGTGACGGCGGCCCACCGGTCGCCCGGTCCGAGGGGGAAGCGCTCACCCATGTCGGCGAGGAAGTTGCGCAGGCCCCGCTCCGGGACGGCCACGCCCTTGGGGCGGCCGGTGGAACCGGAGGTGTAGAGGATGTAGCCGAGCCCGTTCCCGGGCGCTGGTCGTGCCGGGGCCGTGGCCGAGTGCGCGGGGACATGGGGGTCGTCCACCAGCAGCCGGGGCGCGCCCTCGGGCAGCCGCCGGGTGAGTCCGGTGTTGGTGAGCAGCAGGAGGGCGTCGGCGTCGTCGAGCATGTAGGCGACGCGGTCCGCCGGGAAGTCGGGGTCCAGGGGCAGGAAGGCCGCGCCGGTCCGGGGCACGGCGAGCAGGGCCACGGCCAGGTCCACGCCGCGGGGCAGCGCGACGGCGACCACGTGTTCGGGCCCTGCGCCGTGCGCGCGCAGGTGCGCGGCGAGGCGGTCGGCCCGCTCCTGGAGTTCGGCGTAGGTGACTTCGTCCTCGCCCGCTCGGACCGCGATCTCTTCGGGCCAGCGGAGTGCGGCCTCGGCTACCTGCTCGTGTACGGGTGCGGCCGGGAGCTCCCGGCGGGTCACCGCGTCCTCGGCGGCCGGTGCGCTGAGCTCGTCGGCGGAGGCGGTGTCGATGGCGCCGATGGGCTCCGTGCCCTCGGTGTCGAGGCGGTGGAAGCCGTCCAGGAACCGGGTGAACTCGGCCGCCCTCCTGCGCAGCGCGTCGGCGGTGTGGCCGTCGGCGTTGGCGTTGTACTCGAACCGCAGCCCGCCGGTGGCGCGGTCCGGGTGGACGGAGAGGGAGAGGTCGTCGATCGGGCCCTCGGAGAGGGTGCGGGCGCTGGCGCGCACGTCGCCGAAGCGCAGGTCGTCGTCGAAGGCCTTGATGTTGATGACCGGGCCGTACAGGCCGGTCTCCCGGCCGACCAGCCCGAGGTCGCGGCGGATGTCCTCGGCGCGGTAGCCCTGGTGGGTGCGGAGTTCGCGCAGCCGTGCGGAGGCCTGGCGGACGAGTTCGACGGGGGTGCTCGAGGGCGCCACGCGCATCCGGAGCGGGAGGATGTTCACCACCATGGACGGCACGCTGAGCGAGACCGAGCCGAGCCGGCCCATGGCGGGCATGCCGATGACGACGTCGCCCGCGCCGGTGGCGCGGTGGATGTAGGCGGCGTAGGCGGCGACCAGTGCCTCGGCCCAGTTGCCCCCGGCCGCCTCGGCCAGTGCCTTGACCGCGGTGAAGCCTTCCGCGTCGAGTGTGCCGTGTTCGCGGCGGCTGCCGTTGGGCGAGGCGGCGGGGACGGTGCCGAGCACCGCGGGCTCGGGGCGTCCGGCCAGTGCGTCGGCCCAGTAGGCCCGGTCCTTCGCGCTCCGTTCCGAGGCCGCGTAGGCCTCCTCTTCGGCCACGACCTCGGCGAGGGTGCGGGAGCGGGGGGCGGGGGTGCCCTCCCCTGCGCTGTGGGTGTAGATCTCGGCGGCGCGGCGGTTGACGGTGTTGATCGCGTAGGCGTCCACGATGATGTGGTGGTAGCGCTGGAACCACAGCCAGCGCCGGTCCGCCACGCGCAGCAGGGCGAACGTGAAGAGGGGGCCGCCGGTACCCCACACAGGGGTGGCCATGCGCTCGCCCATCCACGCGTGCGCCGCTTCGAGGGGGTCGGCGGCGCCGCGCGTGTCGACGGTCTCCAGGGTCCAGGGGACGTCCCGCAGGACCTCCTGGACGGGGGTCTCGGAGCCCCCGCCCCGAACGTCCTCCTCCGAGGCCCCGTCCGCGCCGCCGCCGACGATGCGGACGCGCAGGGTCTCGGTCTCCCGGACGACCTGGCGCAGCGCGGTCTCGAACAGCTCGGGGTCGATACACCCGGGCAGGTCGACGTACTGGCCGACGTTGTAGGCGGGGCTGTCCCGCAGGACCTGTTGGGCGTACCAGACCCCGGTCTGCGCGCCGGTCAGAGCTGTTCGTGTGGTCACCGGATCGGCCATGGTGTGCGCTGGCTTCCTCTTCGTTCGTCGATCGGCTACGGCTGCGCGGTGGTCAGGTCACCGGTCGGGGTGCCGGCGGTGCCGGCGGTGTCGGCGGGCGGGTCGCCGGCCGGGTCACCGGCTGGGGCGCTGTTGGGGGTGCGGGTCGCGACGGAGTCGATGATCTCCGCGACCCGGGTCGCGATATTGGACAGCAGCGACGCCGACACCCCGTGCGTGTGCTCGGTGCCGCCCTGGAGGTACAGGCCGCAGGTGAGGGAGTCCTCGGTGACGACCCGGTAGTCGCGCTCCACCGCCGGGCGCCCCTCGGGGGTGGTGACCAGCTGGTCGGCGAGGTCCCCCAGCAGGGGGCGCGCGTCGGCCGGGTGGTAGCCGGTGGCGCAGACGACGTAGTGGGCGGGGACGGGGGTCTGCTTGCCGGTGACCAGGTCCTCCACGACCACGGCCACACCCTCGGGGCTCTCGGTCAGTCCGGCCACCCGGGAGGTGTTGTGCAGGTGCAGCCGCTGGTTGCCGTGGACCTTCTCCGCGTAGTGGCGGCGGTACAGCTCGCCGATCAAGTCCGGGTCGACCACCGAGTAGTTGGTGTTGCGGTGGTAGCCCATGATCTGCTGCTTGACGTCCTCGGGCGCGGAGTGGAAGGCGTCCACGGCCTCGGGGTCGAAGATGCGGTTGGCGAAGGGGCTGTCGTCGGAGGGGCTGTAGCCGTACCGGGACAGAACCGCGTGGATCCGGGCCTTGGGGAAGCGCTGGTGGAGGTGGTCGGCGACCTCGGCGGCGCTCTGCCCGGCGCCCACGACCACGAAGGAGCGCGGGTCGGCCGTGGGAGAGAGCTCGTCCAGGCGGGTGAGCAGGTACTCGTTGTGCCACACCCGGGCGGACTGCTCCAGACCTTCGGGCATGCGGGGCCGCAGGCCGGGGCCGAACACGACGTTGCGGGCGCGCAGCACGGTGCGCTCCCCCTCGGCGTTCTCGGAGACCACGTCCAGGTGTGTGACGCGCCCACCCGTGTGGACGGGGCGGACCTCGACGGCCTCGTGGCCGTAGCGGACCTGGTCGCTGACCCGCTCGGCGCACCAGGTGAGGTAGTCGTGGAACTCCTGGCGCAGCGGGAACAGGGTCTTGTGGTTGATGAAGTCGTGCAGCCGTCCCACGTGGTGCAGGAACGACAGGAAGCTGAAGTCGCTGGCCGGGTTGCGGGTGGTGACCAGGTCCTTGAGGAACGACACCTGCATGGTGGCGTCGTCGATGAGCATCCCCCGGTGCCAGCCGAAGGCGGCCTGCTTCTCCAGGAAGACCGCGGACAGCGGTGGGGTCGTGCCCTGTTCGCGGCGTTCGGCCAAGGCGATGGCCAGGCCGAGGTTCGAGGGGCCGAAACCCACCCCGACCAGGTCGTGGATCTCGGGCGAGTGGTCGTTGGAGGCCACAGGTGTTCCTTCGCGGTGGTGGTCGTTCAGGGGCCGGGGCGCGGGCGCGTTGGCGTTCGGATGGGGCACGTCAGGCCCCGGTGGGGGCCGGAACGTCCCGCAGGGCTCCCAGGGCCTGTTCGGTGGGGATCACGGCGGCGCAGCGCCCGGCGGCGTAGAGCAGGGCGGAGCGGTGGTGGTCGGCGCTGAAGTCGGCCACGGCGTCGGCGACCAGGAACGGCTGGATGTCGCGCATGAACGCGTCGGCGGCGGTGAGCTGGCAGCCGATGTGGGCGTACACGCCGGTGACGATGATCTGGTCACGTCCCTTAGCGGCCATGCGCTCGGCCAGGTCGGTCTGGGCGAAGGCGCTGTAGCGCCACTTGGTGAGCAGCACGTCCTCGCCCTCGGGGGCGAGTTCGGCGGTGATGTCGGTGTGTTCGGCGACCGCCTTCATGCCGCCGCCCCAGAAGTCGCGCTCCAGGCCCCGCTGTTCGGGGCTCATGTCTCCGGGCTTGGCCGTGTACACGACCGGTACGCCGGCGGTCCGGCAGGCGGCGCGCAGGGCGGCGATGTTGGCCGTCACCCCCGCCACCGGCTGGTTCTCCTGGTCGTAGGGGCGCAGGAAGTAGCGCTGCATGTCGTGCACGAGCAGCACGGCGCGGTCGGCGTCCACGGTCCAGGGCGCCCGGTTCTCGGGCAGCTCGTCGGCGGTGGGCAGCGGGTAGGGGTCGATGGTGGGCAGTGCCATCAGCGGTCTCCGGACGGGTCGGGTGTGTCGCGCTGGTCGCGCTTGGAGGTCTTGCCGACAGCGGTGGCCGGGAAGGAGTCCACGAAGCTGACGCGGTCGGGGATCTTGTAGGCGGCGAGCCCGCGGCCGCGGAGGAAGGCGAGGAGTTCACCGCGGGTGGGCGCCTCGCCGCGTGTGATGACGTAGGCGCAGGTGCGTTCGCCCAGGTAGGGGTCGGGAACGGCGACGACGGAGGCGTCGTGGACGGCCGGGTGGGCGAGGATGTGGTTCTCGACCTCTTCGGCGCCGATCTTCTCCCCGCCCCGGTTGATCTGGTCTTTGGCGCGGCCGGAGACGACGAGGCTGCCGGAGGGGTGGCGGCGCACGATGTCGCCGGTGCGGTAGAAGCCGTCGGCCGTGAAGGCGGCGGCGTTGTGCTCGGGCGCCTTGTAGTAGCCGCGGATCGTGTAGGGACCACGGGTCAGCAGATGGCCGGCGTCGCCTTCGGGGACCGGGCGGTCGTGCTCGTCGACGATGAGGATCTCGTCGTGGTCGCTGATCGGGCGGCCCTGGGTGGCGGTGACCACCTCGGCGGGGTCGCCGTCGCGGGTGTAGTTGACCAGGCCCTCGGCCATGCCGAAGACCTGCTGCAGGGCGCAGCCCAGGACCGGGGTGATCCGGCGGGCCGCCTGCTCGGGGAAGGTGGCGCCGCCGACCTGGATCATGCGCAGGGAGGACAGATCGCGTTCGGACTGGGATCCGTGCTCGACGGCGTCCAGCCAGAGCATGGCCACGGGCGGCACGACCGAGGTGAGGGTGACGCGTTCGCGCTCGATCAGGGCCAGGGCGGTGGCCGGGCTGGGGTCGGGCGACAGGACGACGCTGCCGCCCGCGTGCAGAACGCCGAGGAACCCGGGTGAGCTCATCGGGAAGTTGTGCGTGACCGGCAGGACGCCCAGGTAGACGGTGTCGACTCCAAGGGCGCAGATGTCCGCGCTGGCCCGGACCGAGTACAGGTAGTCGTCGTGGGTCCGCGGGATGAGCTTGGGCAGGCCGGTGGTGCCGCCGGAGAGCTGGAAGAAGGCGACGCCGCCGGGGTCGGGGTCGGCCAGGACCGCGGGGTCGGGCTCGGCGCGCAGCTCGTCCAGGGCGGTGAACCCTTCCGACGGCTCCCCCGGGTCGCCCGCCACGATCACGTGCTCGAGGCTGGCGGCTTCGGTGCGCACCTCGGCGGCCATGGGTCGGCAGTCGAACCCGGCGTGGGTGTCGGAGGTGACCAGGGCGACCGCCTCGGCGGTGGCGGCCAGGTGGTGGAGCTCGCTGCGGCGGTGGGCGGGCAGCGCGTACACCGGCAGGGCGCCCAGCCGGAACAGCGCGAAGACCACCTCGAAGAGCGCGGCGGCGTTGGGCAGGTGCAGCACGACCCGGTCACCCTCGGCCACACCCAGCCGGGCCAGGCCGGTGGCCAGGGAGTCGGCTCGCCGGTCCAGGTCGGCGTAGGTCCAGCGGACCCGGCCGTCGACGACGGCGGTGCGGGTGGCGAAGCGGGCGGCCCGGTCGCGCAGGAACGCGGGGAAGGTCTCGCCGATCCAGTACCCGGCTTCACGGTAGGTGTCGGCGAGGTCCTTGGGCCAAGGGGTCCAGTCGGTGTCCGCGATGGCGCGGGGGTTCGGGGCGGTGCTGGAGTTCGAGGCAGGGAGGGGGTTCGGGGCGGTGCGGGTCATGGTCAGGCGGCTCCGTCCACGCCGAGGGCGAGCAGGAGGGTGCGCAGCTTGGCCGAGGTTTCGGCGAGTTCGGCCTCCGGGTCGGACTCGGGCATGACCCCGCCGCCCGCGTACAGCTCCAGGGCACGCCCGGCCACGTCGGCGCAGCGGATGGTGACCACCCACTCACCGTCCCCCGCGGCGTCGGTGTAGCCGACCGCCCCGGTGTAGAAGCCGCGGTCGAAGGGTTCGAGTCTGCCGATGGTGTCGAAGGCCCGGCCGGTGGGCGTGCCGCAGACGGCGGGGGTGGGGTGCAGGGCGGCGGCGAGCCGGTGCGCGGGCACGTCGGGGTCGGTGAGTTCCCCGGTCACCCGGGTGGACAGGTGCCACATGGTGGCGGTCCCGATGAGCTCCGGTTCGGTGGGCACCGAGAGGTTCCGGCAGTGGGGGCGCAGGGCGTCGGCGACCGCCTCCACGACCACCGCGTGCTCGTGGCGGTCCTTGGCGGAGTTGAGCAGGGCGACGGCGCGGCGCTGGTCCTTGGTGGGGTCGGCGCTGCGCGGCGCGGACCCGGCCAGGGGGTTGGACAGGACGTGGCGGCCCCGCTTGGCCACGAGGAGTTCGGGGCTGGCCCCGATGAGGGTGCGGACCCCGGCGTCGCGTTCGGGCAGGTCGGCGGCGAAGACGAACGCGGTGGGGTCGCGCCAGACCAGGTTGGCCAGGACGGTCGCGACGTCGACGTCCTCGGTGCTCTCCACGTGCAGGCAGCGGGCGAGGACGACCTTGCGCAGCTCGGCGTCGTCCGCCATGAGCTTGACCGCGCGCTCGACGGCGGCGACGTGCGCCTCGGGTCCGGGGACGGGGGTGAGCGTCCACTGTCCGACGAGCGGGCTCCACCGGTGTTCGCCCTTGGTGGCGCGGGCCGGTGAGGGCGCCCACCGCACGGTTTCGGGTACGACCAGGCGGGCGGGCTGGGCGGCGTCGAAGGGGACGGCTCCCATGGCGACCGCGTCCTTGCCCGCGTCGGCGAGGACGGCGGGCAGGGCGTCGACCCGGTCCAGGGTGGTCAGGGCACCGGCGCCGTGGAGGGCCCTCGACGCGCTGGAGAAGAACGAGTCCCCTGGCCGGTAGGCCGTCAGGAGCTCGCCCGCCGTGGCCGCGGGGGCGGCGGTGCGCTGGGACATGGGTGTGGCCTTTCTGTGTCAGGCAGGCGGGTGGGCGGCCGTGGTGTGGCCGCCTGGTCGGCGGGGCTGCTTGCGGGCCAGCGGTGGCACGTGGGCGGGTGGTCGGCTGGGCTGGGGCGGTGTCGGGGCGGTCGACGACGGCATGGAGGTCAGCGCAATGTCGCCCCGCCGTCCACGTACAGCTCGTGCATGGTGATGTGGCGGGCCGCGTCGGAGACGAGGAAGCGCACCGCCGCGGCCACGTCCTCGGGCTGGCCGAGCCGCCCCACGGGGATGCCGACCTTGAAGTGCTCGGGGTCGCCGTTGACCAGGGCTTCGGGGTCGGGCGCCATGGCGCGGAGCATCGGGGTGTCGGTGGAGCCGGGTGAGACGACGTTGCAGCGCACACCCAAGGGAGCCAGTTCGAGGCCGAGCGACTTGGTGAACGCCACGGCCGCGGCTTTGGAGGCGGCGTAGGCGGCCATGCCGGAGCGGGGGACCCCGGCCGCGTTGGAGGCGACGGTGACCAGGTGGCCGTGGCCGCGCGGGCCCATGCGGCGGGCGGCGGCGCGGCCGACGTTGAAGACCCCGGTGGCGTTGACCGCCATCATCCGGTGCCAGTCGTGGTCGGCGCAGTCGGCGACCGGTCCGGTGGTGAGGGTCCCAGCGGCGCTGACGACCGTGGTGACCGGGCCGAGGAGCGTCTCGGCCTCGTCGAAGAGGCCCTCGACGCGTGCTGCTTCGGTGACGTCCGCGGTGAGGGCGTGGGCCTTGTGGCCTTCGGCTTCCAGCATGCGGACGGTCTCGGCGAGTCCGTCCGGGGCGACGTCGACGGCGGCGACCCGGGCCCCCTGGGCCGCGAGGTCCGCGGCGACCGCTCGGCCGACCCCGCTCGCCGCTCCGGTGACCACGGCGACGGCACCGTCGATCCCGTTCACGCTCAACGTCTCCCCCTGGTGCTGCTCTGGCTGGTGGTGCTGTGACTGATGGGACTTACCAAGGCAAGGCTCACCTTGATTAGGCAATCCTTACCTAATTCGCGGCAAGTCTCCGGCTGGCCACAGCCCGATGTCAACCGGAGGGTGGCAGTGACCTGGATCACGCACATGTCCACCCGACTCGGGCGCAACCTCACGCACAGGCAGCCGCACGACACCGAGAGCGATTCCGTTTTTCCAGGTCATGACGGATCCGTGAACACCGGAGCCACCGGCCCGCCCACGGCGGAAACCTCCTGCCCACCCGGCGCGCGCACCCCCGAAACCTGTCCCGGGTGAGGCGGTTGTCACCCTCAGGCACACCCCGGCCGGGTATCGGGGGGATTCGGTGCCACCCGGAATCAGGCACCGAGAGGGTTCACCTAGCCTGGATGCGGCCCGGAGCGGAGAGCCGGGACCTCCCCCGTACCGTGACGACCAGCCCGAGGAACCGCGTTGAGCATCAATCCCCGTACGACCGCCCTGGCTTTCCGTGTGGTGGCCGCCTTCGAGGCCTTCACCTGGGCCGGGCTCCTCGTCGGCATGTACTTCAAATACCTCGGCAACGGCAGTGAAGTGGGCGTGCAGATCTTCGGCGCGCTGCACGGCGGCGCGTTCATCGTCTACGTACTGGTGGCCCTGGGCGCCGCCTACCAACTGCGCTGGGGAATGTGGCCGACGCTGGTCGCGCTGGCCGCGTCGATCCCTCCCCTGGCCACTCTGCCCGCCGACTGGTGGCTGCACCGGACCGGGCGCCTGACCCCGCCGGAAGAGCGCACGCAGAAGGCCGCAGAGGAGCCCGAACCCGCTTCCTGACACACGAGGAAAAAACACCCGGAGTAACTTCAAGGGGATCGAATACCCAACGGGCCGCGAAACCATTTCGCGGCCCGTTCCGCGTTTCCGATGAAGACGAGTGAAACCCCTGAGAAACGTGAGGCCAAAAGGCTTTTCCGCTACCCCAGAGAGTCGAATCTGACCAGGGGGGTAAAGGGTTTACATCATGACCGGTAGCGGACAAAGGTTTTTACCGGTAACCCTTTGCGCACGGCGAGCGATCCGTGTTCTGTTGTGCACTGGCAAGTAACCGCCTCAGTGAGAAGGGCTCCCCCATGTCCCATCCACACGGACCCGACCGGCGAACACTCCTGCAGGGCGCGGCCGTCGCCTCCGGCGCCGCACTCGTGGGCGGCACGTTCGGCATCTCCACGGCCCACGCCGACACCGGCGCGGCCGCCGCCGAACCGTCGCTGTACTTCCGAGACGACTGGAACGCCCGGCCCCCGTCGAGCCCCGTCCAGGTCCTGGCCACCCCGCCGAGCTTCGTCGTGGTGCACCACACCGCCACCGCCAACAGCACCGACTACTCCGAAGCCCACGCCCTGGCACTGTCCAGATCCATCCAGAACTTCCACATGGACGACAACGGCTGGATCGACGCGGGCCAGCAGTTCACCATCAGCCGCGGCGGCCACATCATGGAGGGCCGCGACCGCGCCGTCCCCGCCGTGCGCGAGGGCAGCCACTGCGTGGGCACCCACGTGGCCGACAACAACAGCACGTGCGTCGGCATCGAGAACGAGGGCACCTACACGGACGTGGAGCCCACCCAGTCGCTCATCGACTCGCTGGTGGACACCCTGTCCTGGCTGTGCGGCGCCTACGGCCTCGACCCCCAGGACGCCATCCTGGGCCACCGGGACTTCAACGCCACCGAATGCCCGGGCGACGTGCTCTACGCGATGCTGCCGGACCTGCGCAGCAGCGTCTCCAGCGTGATGCGGGCTCGGGGCCTGGAGATCGGCACACCCGCGGTGGACCCCGAGGACGGGCCCACCTACCCGCCCGTTCCCGAGGACGAGCCCCAGCGCGAGTTCTACCACGGCCCCGCACGGGGACCGGACGACTTCACCCGCTGATCCGGCGAGGACGCTTCCCCGTTCAGCGTCACTCGCATCAGCTGTTCTCCTAGAGCAGTCCAGGGGCGGTGCCGGGCCCGGCACCGCCCCGCCTTGTGCCTTCATCCCTCTGGATTGGAGACCCGACCCTCCGCTCCCGGATGCGGCCCTCCCCCGCACTGTCACGGCCCGTGGTTACGCTCAGGGAGGCCCCGGCCGCCGTCGGGGTGCGACAACCCCTGCGGAAGGAAAACTATGGCTGTGCAGGAACCGACCGAGGTGTTCGCGTCCAGCCAGGGGGCGGTGCGCTGGGGATCCGTCGGCTCAGGGGAACCCGTGGTCCTGCTGCACGGGACCCCGTTCTCCTCGTTCGTTTGGCGGGACGTGGCCGCCGCGCTGTCCTCCCGGTACCGGGTCTTCTTCTGGGACATGCCCGGCTACGGCGCCTCGGAGATGCGGGCGGGCCAAGAGGTCTCCTTGGCCGCGCAGGGGATGGTGTTCGCGGGGCTGCTCGCGCACTGGGGGCTGGACCGGCCCAGCGTGGTCGCCCACGACTTCGGCGGGGCGGTGGCGCTGCGTGCGCACCTTCTGCACGGGGCCTCGTACGAGCGCCTCGCCCTGGTCTCGCCGGTGGCCCTGGCCCCGTGGGGCTCGCCGTTCTTCCGGCTGGTGGGCGAGCACACCGAGGTCTTCGAGCAGCTGCCGCCCGCCCTGCACCGGGCACTGGTGGCCGAGTACGTGAGCTCGGCCAGCGCCAAGGGAATGTTGCCCCAGACCCTGGACCGCTTGGTGGAGCCGTGGACCGGACCGGAGGGACAGCCCGCGTTCTACCGCCAGATCGAGCAGGCCGACCAGGCGCACACCGACGAGATCCAAGGGCTGTACCCCACGATGGGTCTTCCCGTCCTCCTGGCGTGGGGCGAGGAGGACACCTGGATCCCGCCGGAGCGGGACCGCGAACTCGCCGCTCTGATCCCCGGCGTGAGCGCGCATCCCATCGCGGGCGCGGGCCACCTCGTCCAACTGGACGCCCCGGCCCAGCTGACCGCCGCCCTCACGCGGTTCCTCGACGGGTGATCCCCCGATCCAGGGATGTTCCCGGGGACCGGTATCGCTCGTGGGGCGAGCGGGGAGGAATGCCACTGGCGGGGTGCCCTCCGGCGCCGCGCACCGGCCACGAGTTGCAGGGAGAGTCCTCATGTCCCAACAGGTCCAGGGTGTGATCTCACGTGCGAAGGGCGCACCGGTCGAACTGACCACCATCGTCGTCCCCGACCCGGGACCGGGCGAGGCCGTGGTCAGAATCCAGGCGTGCGGCGTCTGCCACACCGACCTCCACTACCGGGAAGGCTGGATCAACG
Source organism: Nocardiopsis nanhaiensis (assembly GCF_054778635.1). Taxonomy (NCBI): domain Bacteria; kingdom Bacillati; phylum Actinomycetota; class Actinomycetes; order Streptosporangiales; family Nocardiopsidaceae; genus Nocardiopsis; species Nocardiopsis nanhaiensis. Next base: position 103,741 of record NZ_BAAGZJ010000006.1, on the reverse strand, counting down.
ACGAATACCCCTTCCTGCTCGGCCACGAGGCCGCGGGCGTCGTGGAGACCGTCGGCTCGGGCGTCACCCACGTGGCCCCCGGCGACTACGTCGTCCTCAACTGGCGTGCGGTGTGCGGTGAATGCCGCGCCTGCAAGCGGGGACGGCCCCAGTACTGCTTCGACACCCACAACGCCGAGCAGCCGATGACCCTGGAGGACGGCACCGAACTGTCCCCCGCGCTGGGTATCGGCGCTTTCGCCGAGAAGACGCTGGTCGCCGCCGGCCAGTGCACCAAGGTCGACCCGGCCGCCTCCCCCGCCGCGGCGGGACTGCTCGGCTGCGGGATCATGGCCGGGGTCGGCGCCGCCATCAACACCGGAGGGGTGGGCCGGGGCGACTCGGTGGCGGTGATCGGCTGCGGCGGCGTGGGCAGTGCCGCGGTGGCGGGGTCCCGGCTGGCCGGGGCCGACCGGATCATCGCCGTAGACCTGGAGGACCGCAAGCTGGAGTGGGCCCGCGGGTTCGGCGCCACACACACCGTCAACGCGGGCCGGACCGACCCGGTCGAGGCGATCCGCGAACTCACCGGCGGGTTCGGCGCGGACGTGGTGATCGACGCGGTCGGTCTCCCCCAGACCTACGAGCAGGCGTTCTACGCCCGCGACCTGGCGGGCACCGTCGTGCTGGTGGGTGTGCCCACCCCGGAGATGCGGCTGGAGCTGCCGCTGCTGGACGTGTTCGGCCGAGGCGGAGCCCTGAAGTCGAGCTGGTACGGGGACTGCCTGCCATCGCGGGACTTCCCGATGCTCATAGATTTGTACACGCAGGGCAGGCTGGACCTTGACGGGTTCGTCACCGAGGAAATCGGCATCGGTGACGTCGAAGAGGCCTTCGCCCGCATGGAGCGGGGCGATGTACTGCGATCGGTGGTGCGACTGTGAGTGACACGAGAGTGGAACACCTGACCACGTCCGGGGTCTTCACCCTGGACGGCGGTTCCTGGGAGGTGGACAACAACGTCTGGCTCGTGGGCGACGACGAGGAGGTCGTGGTCGTCGACGCCCCCCACGACGCCGAGGCGATCGTGGCGGCGGTGGACGGGCGCAGGGTCGTGGCGGTGCTGTGCACGCACGGGCACAACGACCACGTGAACGCCGCCCCGGCGGTGGCCGACGCGACGGGCGCGCAGATCCTGCTGCACCCAGAGGACCGGGTGCTGTGGGATATGACCCACCCCGACCGGACCCCGGACGGGGAGCTGGCTGACGGGCAGTCCGTGCGGGTCGGGGGTACCGAGCTGACCGTGATCCACACACCGGGCCACGCGCCGGGAGCGGTGTGCCTGTACGCGCCGGAGCTGGGCGTGCTGTTCAGCGGCGACACCCTTTTCCAAGGCGGCCCGGGGGCGACGGGGCGGTCCTACTCGGACTTCCCGACCATCGTGGACTCGATCCGGCGCAGGCTGCTGACGCTGCCAGCGGAGACGGTGGTCAACACCGGGCACGGCGACTCAACGACCATCGGCGCGGAGGCACCCAACATCCCGGATTAGCCGGTGCCGGCCAGGGGACGCGGGGCGGCCGGGGCGGACCAGGGGCACTGGTTCCCTCCCCGGCCGCTCTGCTCAGTCGAGCCGGATCTCCACCGGGTCGCCGAAGCCCCAGTTGTCCGTCACCTCGAGGGCCACCGCGTCGGTACCCTCCGGAACGTCGAAGGCGGCCTGTCCCGTGACCTGGTTCCCCGGGTTGATCTGCTCGAGGAAGAACGTTTCGTCGATCAGCGTCGTGCTGGTGGAGTGGCTGTTCCCGTCGGCGTCGGTCAGGGAAAGCGCGGTCTCGTCGAAATAGGTGGCTTCGCTTCCGCTGTTTTCCACCGTCATTTCGACGATGACGAACTCCCCTTGGGCCTGCTCTTCGAAGAACTCGTCGCTGAAAGTGGCCGCGGTCTCGGTGCCGTGCACGGTGACCATCCAGTCGCCGACCTCACCGGTGTCGCCGATCCCGACGCTCTCGGCTTCTTCGGGGGCCTCCTCCGCGGTCTCCTCGGCCGCTTCGGAATCGCCCTCCGCATTGCCGGGGGCGGTCTCGGCTTCCTCCCCGACCACAGCGGTGCAGGCGAACATGCCCAGGACGAGCAGGATCGCGGCCAGCAGGAACCACGGCCACTTCTTGCGTTTGCGCACCGGCGCAGCCTGGGGCGGTCCGTACGGCGGGTACCCGTACGGGGGTTGGCCGTACTGCTGCTGGCCGTACTGCGGCGGTCCGTACGGCTGCTGGCCGTACCCCTGAGGACCGCTGTACGGGGGGCCGCTGTGTCGGGGACCGTACTGCGACGGCCCGTCCTGCATACTGCTCATGGCACACGCCTTCCTGAAAACAACCCCTCGGGGATTCGGGGAACCCCCTGCTTCCAGGGTCGCCCCGTTTTCCGGAAAAGCAGGCCATGTGCGGTCTATATTTTTCCACTGAACAGACTCTGCACCGGCAAATTTATCGGCACGAAGAACCGGGTACGGCAACTTTCTCGGTATTCCTGGAAAATGTATCCGGTTTTGGCCGCCTATGGACGTTGACGCGCCTTGCCCGGCGGGCGGCGACCGGGTAGCCGCCCTCGCGGAGCTCTGCCCGTGGCCCGCTCAGTCCAGGTCGATCTCGGCGATGACCTCGCCGTCCTCGTCCACGCGGCCGGTCTTGCGGAAACCCAGGGCCAGGTAGAAGTCCTCGGGTCCGCCCTCGCCGGGGACCCAGGACACCGTGACCCGGCTGTGCCCCCGGCGGCGGGCCTCAGCGAGGGCGCCCCGCACGGCGAAGCGGCCGTAGCCCCTGCCCTGGAGGTTGGCGGCGACGTTCAGCCGCCAGATCGCTGCGCGGTAGTCGGGGTCCTTCTCGTCGGGGTCGAACTGGACCATGACGAAACCGACGGCCCGGTCACCGTCCATGAGCAGGCGGGGCCAGGCGGTGTCACGGGCCGTGTACGCCTGGGCGAGGGAGCGTTCCACCGTGGCGACGAAGCGGTTCTGGTCCTCGCGGACCTTGACCGCGATGGCCGTGTCGAAGTTGTCATGGGAGATCTCGACCAAGCGCAGGGCGCGGGTGTCAGTCATGCGCGGCACGTTACGCCACCGTGCCGGGGCACACCATCGGTTTTCGGCGCGGTCAGCCCCGGAGCCGGGCGAGGACCCGGTCGACGTCGAAGCGCTCGGCCTGGGTGAGGGGTGCACCGGACCGCTCGCGGAGCCGTGTGGCCTCGGCCAGGAGGTCGGCGGCGCGGGTCCGGTCCCCGGTGAGCGCATGGGCGCCCGCCAGCCCTTCGAGGGCGGAGGCGACCGCGCGCGGGTCGCCGCTGGCCTCGGCGTCGGCTCGGGCCATGGTGTGCAGGTCCAGGGCGGTCGCGGCGTCCCCTCGCTGCTCGGCGGCGTAGCCGAGCTGGGTGCGAATGAACGCCGTTCCGACATGGCTGACCGCCCGCAGGTTCCAGTCCAGCCAGCGGCCCAGGACGCGCTCGGCCCGCTCGGGGTGACCGCGTCGGCGGGCCGCCAGCGCTGTACCGGCGTCGGCGAACTGTTCGGCCCCGGCATCGGAGTGCTCGGCGGCCAGGGCGGCGGCCCGGCCGTGCAGGACGTCGGCCCGGTCCAGGTCGCCGCGGAGCAGCGCCACCCTCCCCAGCCCGGACAGGGCGCGGGTGACGCTGCCCCACAGCCGCAGGTCCTCGGCCAGGCGCAGGCCGTGTTCGTGGTGGTCGGCGTCGCCGTCGAGGTCGCCGACGGCCTCCATGGCCTGGGCGAGGACGTCGGTGGCGTGGAGGACACCCCAACCGTCGCCAAGGTCCCGGAGCGTCCCCGCGGCCCGGTCGGCGGCTTCCGCTGCCCCCGCAATGTCGCCGCGGCTGAGGGAGGCGTCGGCCAGGGTCGCCCGGGATACCGCTGCACCCCATGGGTCGCCGGCCGCGACCGCGGCTGCGTGGGCGGCCTCGACGCGGGCGGTGGCCTGGTCGCGGTCGCCCAGGCCCCACCGGGTGTGTTCGACCAGCCAGGCCAGGCGTGCGCGGTTGACCGGATCGGTGACCGCCGCCAGGTGTTCGGGAGCGCGTGATCGTCGGGCAAGCTCGCTGTCGGTGGCGGGCAGGGCGAGGGCGGTCCGCCACAGCTCGGCCTCCGCACGGGTGGCGGGGTCCCCGCCAGGCAGGGAGAGCGCGCGGTCCAGGGCCAGCCGGGCCTGCCCCGAACGCCCCCTGAGGTAACGGTGCCAGCTGGGTGTGGCGGCCAGGCGCAGGGCGAGGTCGGTGTCGCCCTTCTGGACGGCGTCGTCGAGGGCGGCGTGCAGGTTGGCGGCCTCCCGGTCCAGGCGTTCCAGCCAGCGGTGCTGGCCGGGCCCGCGCAGGCGGGCATCGGCCGTGGCGGCGAGGTCGGCGAGGTGGCGGGCGTGCCGGGTGCGGACGCGGTGGTGGTCGCCGGAGGCGGCCAGGTGCTCCAGGGCGTAGGCGGACACGGTCTCCAGGAGCCGGTAGCGGGTACGGGTGGGGTGGTCCTCGACCACGACGAGGGAGCGGTCGGCCAGGCTGCCGATCAGGTCCAGGACCTGCTCTCGGGGTACGTGCACCGGTCCTTCCCCGGGCTCCGCCCCTTCCGTGCCGGGGTCCGCCCGGTCGGGTCCCGAGCAGACCGCCTCGGCGGTGTCGGGTTCGCAGCCGTCCGCGGTCACGGCGAGGCGGGCCAGAACGGCGCGTTCGGCGGCGTCGAGCGGTTCCCAGCTCCAGTCGATGACGGCGCGCAGGGTGCGCTGCCGGGCCGGGGCGTCGCGGCGGCCGGTGCCGAGCAGGGCGAACCGGTCGTCCAGGCGGGCGGCGATGTCACCGATGCCGAGGTGGCGCAGACGGGTGGCGGCCAGTTCCAGGGCCAGGGGGATGCCGTCCAGGCGTCGGCAGACCGTGGTGACGGCGGGGGCGGTTTCGGGGGTGAGCGTGAAGGTGCCGCGGGCGGCGCGGGCGCGTTCGGTGAAGAGCTGGACGGCACCCGAGGCGGCGAGCCGGTCGGGGTCGGTCACTCCGGGCGGGGGCAGGTCGAGCGGGGGTACCGCGTAGAGGTGTTCCCCTCCCACGTCGAGGGGGACCCGGCCGGTGGCGAGGACGCGCAGGTGCGGCAGAGCGGCCAGGAGGTGCGAGACGAGGGCGGCGACCGGCGCGACGACGTGTTCGTGGTTGTCCAGCACGAGCAGGCTGTGGCGCCCGCGGAGCAGCGCGACGATCCGGGCCAGTTCGTCGCGGGCTATGGGCGTGTCTCCGGTGGGTCCGGCCGTACGGTCGTCCCGGGCGCCGAGGACCGCGGCCAGGAGGGGTACGGGGTCGCCGTCGGGCGCGAGTCCGGCCAGTTCGACCAGCCAGGCGCCGTCCTGGGCCGACAGCCGTGTTCCGGCCGCCAGCGCGAGGCTGGTCTTGCCGACCCCGCCCGGGCCGGTGAGGGTGACGAGCCGGTGTTCGGTGAGCAGGGCGTGCAAGTCCCGGAGCTGGCGGTCGCGGCCCACCAGTGCGCCGACGGGTGCGGGAAGGCTGCTCGGCGGGGGTGCGGGGTCGGGCACGGGGTCCAGGGCGGGGTCGCGGGCGAGCATGGCCCGGTGCAGGTCGAGCAGGGCGGGCCCGGGGTCGATCCCGAGCTCGTCGGCGAGGCGGGACCGCAGGCGCGCGTATCCGGCCAGGGCTTCGGCCTGGCGGCCGGCCCCGTAGAGCGCACGCAGGTGGGCCGCGTGCAGGCGCTCCCGGTAGGGGTGCTGGGCGGCGGGTCCGGCCAGTTCGGCCGCTAAGGCGGTGTGTTCGCCCAGTTCCAGGCGGCATTCCGCGAGGTCCTCCACGGCGGACAGGCGCCCTTCGGTCCAGCGGGTCAGCTCCGCCCACCTGCCCGGGTCCGCGTGGGGTCCGGTGTCCGCGAACTCGGCCAGCGCGGGTCCGCGCCACAGGTCCAGGGCCTGGGTGAGCAGGTCGGCGCGGGAGCGGGGATCGGCGGTGCGGGAGGCACGGTCGAGGAGGTCCTCGAAGCGGGTGGCGTCGAGGTGGTCGGCCTCCAGAAGATAGGCGGAGTGGCGGTGGCGGACCAGGGCACGGGCTCCCGGTTCGGCGGCGTCCAGGACCCCGCGCAGCTGGGAGACCCGGGCTTGGAGGACGGCTGTGGGCCGGGTCGGCGGGCTGTCGCCCCAGAGGTGGTCGACGAGCCGGTCGGCGGGGACGGGGCGCCCCCGGGCCAGGAGCAGGGCGGCCAGCAGGGCGCGGACCTTGGTGTCACCGACCCGGACGGGCTCCCCGTGGTCGGTCCGCACCGACAGTGGCCCGAGCACCCCGAAACGCATGCCCTCACGGTAGCGCTCCGCGGCGGTCCTCCCCCGCCCGTGGTGAACCTCTCCCCGCCCGTGGCGGGCCCGTAGCGGATCCGTGGGCGACCCGTGGCGGTACCGGACACCGTGTGACGTGTCGGGGGGCGGCCACCGGGCCGCCCCCGTGAAGAGCAAGGAGTTCTCATGGGTGTCTACGAGGGCAAGCGGGCCGTGGTGGTCGGCGGAACGCACGGCATGGGCCTGGGCGTGGTCGAAGAGCTGCTGGCCGGCGGGGCGACGGTGCTGTTGACCGGCAACAACGAGAAGCACCTGGAGGAGGTGCGCGGCAGGTTCGGTCCCCGGGTGCACGCGGTGCGCGCGGACGCGGCCCGGGTCGCCGACGCCGACGTACTGGCGGAGACGGTGCGCGAGGTCTTGGGCGGGTTCGACTTCCTGCACGTCAACGTGGGGGTGGCCGCGGCGGCACCGTTCACGGAGGTCGATGAGGAGGCCTACGAGCGGATGTTCGGGATCAACGCCCGGGGCGCGTTCTTCACCGTGCAGCGGCTGGCGCCGATGATCGCCGATGGCGGGTCGGTCGTGTTCACCACGTCGGTGACCAACGCGACCGGGACGGCCGGGCTGAGCGTGTACACCGGGACCAAGGCGGCGGTGGCGGGTTTCGCCCGGTCTTTCGCGGCCGAGCTGCTGCCGCGCCGGATCCGGGTCAACTGTGTGGCTCCCGGGTTCGTGCACACGCGCTCCGGCGGGTTCGCCGACGCCTCGGAGGCCGAAAGGGCGGCGATCGCGGAGGCCGGTGACCGGGGCACGCCCATGGGCCGCCACGGGACGGTGGCCGAGGTGGCGCGGGCGGTGCTGTTCCTGGGCTTCGAGGCGACCTTCACCACCGGCGCCGAGCTGCCCGTGGACGGCGGGATCGGTCCGGCGCTGCAAAGCCTCGGCTGACGCGGTCGCCGCGCCCCGGCGAGCCCTCGGGCGGGCTCGCCGGGGCCACTGGGGCCCGCCGGTGTCAGGTGACCACCACCAGGGCCACGGCCAGGCTCAGGGCCAGGGAGAACAGCAGCAGGAACGCGGCGGTCCCGGCCCCTGCGAGGAAGGCGACGGTGGTGTTGTTCAGCTCGGCCCGGCGCGATCGGCGGGTGCGCCCCTCTTCGCCGGCGCCTGCCTGACTGTCCGCCCCGCTCTCCCCCGTCTCCCCTGGCGCCGCGGCGGCCCCCTCCGCTCGGAGCCGGTGGAAGCTAGGGCAGAGGTGGGCGACCAGGCCGTTGGCGGCCGTCTCGACCTCGTCCGGGGTGGCGGCCGCTGCGAGGTCGTCGAGAAGGCCCTCCACGTGTTCCTCGCGTCTTCGCACCGGTACGGGATCGGGTCCGGGCGGAGCTTCGATCCGTCCCCGGGACGCAGGGCCTGGCCCGGGTTCCGGGTCGCCAACCGGGGCGGGTACTGGCTGCTGCGGCCTCCGGGTACCGCTGAACGCCCACCCGTCCTGGTCGGCGCGCTCGTGGAGCCGGTCCATCAGCTCCTCGTAGTCCGAGGCGGCGAGGTCGCCCAGCGGCCGGTCGCGGTCGCGGTTGACCAGCCACTGGGCCACGTCGCGGTCGCGGTCCTGGGCGGCTGAGGGGGAGAACAGGTCCAGGGGGCGGCGGCCTCGGGGCAGTTCGGCGCCGCGGGGGCGGGGCCGGAAGGCGACCATCGGGCGTTCGCTGGTGAGCCGGGTGTCGGCGGGCCAGGGTTCGTAGGTGGCGAACGACCAGCCCTTCCGATCCGGACGGTCGCCGGGGAGCTGGTCGAACACCTCCGTCAGGGCACGGCGCACCCCCCACAGCAACAGGATCCGGTGCTCCTCGGTGAGCTGGCCGACGGTGTCCGGGACCAAGACGTCGACCGGTTCCCATCGTGCGGCCAGGGCCGCCCGGACCAGGTCGACCAGGCGCGCGTCACCCATGAGCCCTTCCTCCAGGGCACGGGCCCCGTGGTCGAACTCTTCCCGGCTGGGGGCCGGGATCGGGTCCAGGGTGCCCCAGCCCGGTTCGGCCTCCCTCCGTTTGGCCACCGCCCCTCGGTGGGCGGCCACGAGTGCCAGTTCGGGGGTCAGGGCTGGGCCGACGAGGGCGCGGGCGGTGCCGCCGCGGCGGTCCCGGCGCACCGCTTCGGGGGCCCGGTAGACCAGGACGCCCTGGCCGTCGAACCACCGGTACCAGTGGCCCGGCCCCTCCTGCCCCGAGGCGAACTCCGGGACGACCACACCGGCTAGGTGCCCGTCCCACCTGGCCAACTGCTGGTAGGCCTCGCCCGACCGCGGCAGGGAGGTGGCGCTGGGCCCGACGCCCTGGCCGAGGAGGTTGCGTTCCCGGAAGCTGTAGTGGATCTGGTGCATCGGCTCGAGCCGCTCGCGTCCGGTCACCGTCCCACCCTCCGGGCACCGTCGGTGTCGATCACTCCGGTCATCGCCAGGAGCGACACGAAGGGTTGGAGGACCCGCTGGGGCCGGACCGGCCGGGCGTAGCGCGCCGGGGATGGTTCGGCGCCGGAGGGGTCGGGCGGGCGTTCCGGGGCGCCGGTGGCCGAGACCGCGTGGATACTGCTGCGGTCGAACTCGAACCAGGGGCGCAGCCAGAGGTCGGCGTGCCGGTACCGGCGGATGTGGGCGAAGAGGTCGCGGCTCTCCCGTTCGATCTCCTCCGGGGACGCCGTGGGAGGCCCGGTGCGCAGCCAGCGGTCCACCGGGTAGTCGAAGCGGAACCGGTCCGCCTTGCTGAGGACCAGGGTGGCGGCCGAAGCGCGTTTGCGGTCGCGGTCGAGCAGGCCGAGGACCGTGGTGAACGAGGCGTCGGGCACACCCCTGGCCAGCTGATCCCCGTCGATGAAGAAGACGTAGCCGTCGGCGCCCTCCAAGAAGACCCGCTTCTGCGCCCTGTTCATTCCGGACAGGTCGTCACCCGCCACGTCGAAGAAGGCGACCGCCCATCCGCGGGACCGACCACCGCGGGCTTGGCCGACCAGGAGCCCGACCTCGAAGTCCCACACGTTCTCCCCCGTGCGGTCCAGGAGCTCGCCGTCCTCGAAGAGGCGTCGGACCTTGGTGACGATGAACTGGTCGTACCGGCTGTTGTCCAAGGGGGTGGTGTACAGCCCGAAGTCGTGCAGCGGCTCGTTGTCGACGGTCCTGATCAGGGACGTGAGGAAGTGTGTCTTGCCCGAGCGCGGTGCGCCCACCAGGGCGATCACCAGGGGGTCGCTCGTCACGTACCCGTAGGGCAGGTAGTGCTCGGGCACCTCGTCCGTGCGGTTGGGACAGCGGACCTGGGCGTCGCGCATGATCCGGCTCTGCTGCACGGCGTTGAGTCCCGACGGGATCCGCAGGGGCCGGTGTGTTCCGTCGTCCCGCACCCACAGTTCGCCCAGGTTCAGGACGACACGGCTCAGACAGACGGGGCAGTGCACCTGGGGTGTGTCCACAGTGATCACCCGTTCACCCTCCAAGGATGTTGCTCAGGGCCACCGCGGTGACCAGGACCAGCAAGGCGGCCACCGTCAGCAGCGGCCAGTTCCGGCGCGCCCGCTCCCACAGCGGGTGGATGGGGGCCGGGGCCGACCCGGGGTCGGGTACCGTCGGGGCCTCCCCGCCCGGGTCGGCGTCCTCCCCGCGCTTCTGGGCCAGGCGCCGGTAGAAGAGGCGGATCTCCGGGCTGAGGTGGTCGTCGATGCCGCGCGGACTCGTGGCGGCCCCGGTCAGCCGCTCCAAGAGCTCGGCGGCGTCCGGGCGGTGGGCCGCCTCGGCCTCGAACACACCTCGCAGGTCAGCGCTCACACCGGGGAACGTGTCGACGGGCAGCTGTTCGCCCCGTTCTACCCGGTGCCCGGTGAGGGTCTGGAAGAGGATCAGGCCCGCCGACCACACGTCGTCGCGCGGGTCGCAGCGCCCGGACCCGTCGCGCTGCTCGGGGGAGCTCCACGGTTCGGTACCCGTCCGAGTACGGAGGGCTCCACGCACCGTGGCCAGGGTGAAGTCGTACACGTGGACGGTCCCGCGGTCGGGGTTCCAGCACACGGTCGACGGGCTCAGACCCCGGTGTACGACCTCGGCGGCCTGGAGCCGTTCCAGGGCCAGGAGCAGTCCGTGCCGGAAGGCCTCGCGTTCCTCGTCGAAGAGCTGCCTGCGCCCCAACAGGGTGCGGACCGGTTGCCCTTGGTAGGGGGTGAGGAGGGCGAAGGGCGCGACGGGGTCGTCGTGGTAGCCGACCAGGCGGGTGAGTTCGGGCGGGTAGGTACCGCCCGCAGAGGCACGGGCCAGCCTGACCCCGGCGAGGATCGCGTTGTCGAGCCGGTCGAAGGCCTCCGCGCGCTCGTCACCGTCGTCCTCGGTGCCCCCGACCCAGAGTTGGAGCAGGGTCGACTCGCGGCCTTGGGCCTCGACCCGCACCAGGCGGCGGCCGAGGAAGGGGACCGTACTCGGGGACAGGTCGCGCAGGGGGGTCAGGCGGCACTCCACCTCCAGGTCCGCCCGGTTGTTCGCCGCCGCTTCCGGGACACGGTAGACGGCGTCGCGCACCGTGGTCTCGTACACGTCGTCGCCGTTCAAGGGCTGCCGTCCTTCCAGGTGAAGGTCTCTCGGGGAGGTTCGGGCCCGTCCGGTACGGGCTCTTGGTGTTCGGGCCGGTCCCCTTCCAGCCCGGAGTGGTTCCCGTGCGCTTCGGCCCGCCCCCCGTCCGGTTCGTGCCGCCACTCGGTGCGCACCACACCGGAGCGCAGCGGCACCAGTCTCAGCTGGCCGACGAGGTGGCCTCCGGTCCACTGCACGTCGGCGGGAGCCTGTGCAGGGTGCTGGGAGCGGTGGGGGCGGAGCGCGGCAGGGGCGAAGCGGACCGTGCGGGGAACACCGGAGCCCTGGGAGAGCAGTCGCAGGTGGCTGGGGTCGCAGAGCTGGAGCATCCGTCCGGCCGGGTCCTCCCCCAGTGCGCGGAACGCGCGGTCGGGGCTGACCCCGATGCGCGGGCGCCGCGGCAGTGCGGGATCGGCGAAGGACGGCGCCGCGTAGGGGCCCACGAGATCCAAGTGGGCCCGGTAGTCCTCGAGCAGCCGTTCGGCGTGGCGCTGGGCCGGGTCGTACAGGTCGGAGACCCGGCCTTCGCCCGGGTCCTCCCATACGGCGTCGAGTACGCCAGTGGCCAGCGCGATCAGGTCTTGGCGCAGCACGTCCTCCAGCTCGAAGGAGCGGCTGCGCGGCTTGGCGTCGGGCTCGTGGTCGACCAGCTCGGCCACGACGTCGGCGGTGGCGCGGGTGGCGCTGGCCGCCGCTCTGGCGGTATCGGCCAGCTGACGGCGGGCGCCGCCCAGAACCCACTCCGCACGGGCCACCTCTCCGAGCAGGCGGGTCAGTGCCGACGCCGACGCCCCGACCTGTTCGAGGCCGAGCGTGTCCCGCCACCGGACCATCGCGCGGACCCACGCCGCGACCAGTGCCGCGGCCCCCGCTCCCACCCCGAGGAACACACCGGCCGCTACCGGTCCCGGGTGGCCGAGGAGCTGTTCGGGGAGCAGGGAGGTGGAGGCCGCCAGACCGCTGAGTACACCGGCCACCGCCGCGCCCGCGTGCAACGCCAGGGTGTTCCGTGTCGCCCGGCCCTCGCTCGCCCGGCCCCGGTTCTCCCAGCTCGGACTCTCCCCGCCCGGCCTCCCCGTGTTCCCCCTCCCCTGGCCGGCCCGCCACAGCCCCGCGGCGACCGCCCCGACCCACGCGGCCGCGAGCACCAGACCGCCCAGCACGCCGAGGGCCCCGCCGGCCAGGGCGGGCAACAGGGGCGCGGCGAAGGCCGGGACCAGCAGCCACGACACCGGACCGGGCAGCGGTGGCCCCTCGTTGGCGCGGAGCCGGGCGACGGCCCGGTCCGGCAGGAGGCTTCGCAGGCGCGGGGCTGCGGCCGCACTGCCCTGGGGCGAGAGGCGGGTGGCGAGGTCCTCCAGGTCCCCGGCGACCTTCGGAATGGTGTCCCCTCGCGCCAGGGCCCCGCGGGTCTCCCCGGCCAGGGCGGCCGCGGCCTCGGCCAGTTCCTCGGGGTCGTGTGAAGCGCCGGTCAGGCCTTCGGCCCGGAGTTGGGCCCGCAGCCGGTCGGGGGGCAGGGAGCTGAGCCGTTCGAAGAGCGACCCGATGTGGTCCCGGAGGGCGCCCAAAGCCTCCCCCACGGCCGGCAGGTGCTCTGTGCGCAGCTCATGCGGGGTGACGTCGTGGAGGGGCCCGGTCCAGGCCGACTGGCTCTCCAGGTCCGCCTCGACGTGGGCGAGCCAGGCACGCAGGTCGCGTTCGCGGGCCGCGGTCTCACCCCATCCGACCCGTTCCTCCCCCTGAGGGCTGAGCCGGTCCCCCCGCACCAGGTCCACCAGGGACGACCCCTCCCCCGCGGGTGGCCGCGGGCCCCGCCCGGCGTCGGCACCCCGGCCCTCGTAACTCCAGCCCTCGACACCGCGTCTCCCGGCATTGCGGCCCTCGGCGACCAGTGCTTCGGCGGCCCGGGACAGGGCGGCAGTGACCGTCTCGCCGCCCTCCTCGTCCCCGAGCCAAGACAGACCCGGGGAGGCCGTGGCCTCGGGCAGACTCCTGCCCAGGGCGACGACCCGGTCGAAGATCTCGGGGTCGCCCAGCAGTTCCACCAGGCGTGCCAGGCCCACACCCGGTCCCACAGCGGCCCCGGGGCGTTGATCGTCCGGGCCGGAGGGGTTGAGGCTCCAAGAGAACCCGGTGGTGTCGTCCACCCAGAGCGTGGTGACGTCGCGCTCGGGTCCGATCTGGCCGGGGCGGTCGAGTGTGGGGCCGCCGCCCCCACCGGGGTTGGGCGGCCCCACGGCCACGCACACCATGGCCCGCACCCGCTGGCTGATGAAGACGTCACCGTAGCTGTCGGCGTGTTCGACCAGCCGCCACGTGTCGTCCAGGACCAGCAGGCGCGCGGAGTCGGTCATGGGCCTCCCGCGACCGAACTCGTACCGGATCCGTGCCTGCGCCTCGGCGGCGGAAGCGCCGCGCAGGTCGATGAGGTGAACGCTCACGGGTGCCCTCCCCCGCCCTCCTCCGCCGTGCCCCGAGAGCGCTCGATCGCTCTCTCCAGTGCTTGGAGGTTGGCCCGGACCGGCGCGGAGGCGCCCTGGAACTCCATACCGGCGGCCTCCGGCAGGATCGCGGCCCAGAAGTCCCGGTACTGGTGGACGCGGCTGGGGTTGCCGGTCTCCGGCTCGCGCAGCAGCTCGTCCAACCGGGTGATCTCGGCGTCGGCGATACTCCGCAGGGTCTGGTACGGCTTGGCCGGAGGGGCCGGTCTCCCCTCGAGCCCGCTGGGCAGTTCGCTCATGAGTTGGGCGCAGAACTGGCGGGTGATGGCGTCCTCGCCGTTGAAGGCCCAGTGTTCGTAGGCGCGGATCAGGCTGCCCCAGGACGAGGACTCCTCCAGGGGTACGAGCTCCAGCGCCATGGTCACCCCGCCGCCCATGGTGAACCGCACCTCTTGGGGTGAGCGCGGGTCGCCGACCACCCGGGCCCGGCCGTTCCAGAGTGCGTTGAGCAGCCGGTGCAGGATGTAGACGCGGTGCTCGGCGGTAGTGGCCAGGTAGCCGAAGTCGTAGCCCAGCCGCTGGCGCCACCGCAGGTAGTCCTGGGGCTGGTGGTGCTGTGATGCGTCGGCCCACAGCCGCATGACGTCGCGGACCTCGCGCACCTCGGTGACACTCATCGAGCTGCGGAAGAGCACCACGCTGACGGTCTCGGTACTGACCGGCCGGAACTCGTAGGTGGCTCCGGCGGCCGCGGGAAGGTTGACCGATTCGCGCAGATACTGCTCGACCCGGAGGTTGGGGCCGGGAGAGTGGTAGGTGATCAGGATCTTGAGCGGCCCGCTGCCCTGGGGCGTGTAGCCGACCGGCAGCAGTCCGGCCAGCTGGGCGCGGAACTGGGAGACGTTCTCGGGGGCGATGGCCCCGTCGCCCTGGTCGGTGGCGTGGGCCAGCAGGTCGCTCAGGCGCGGCAGGAGGGGCCGCTGGGCCGGGCCCGGTGACCGGAGGAAGCGTTTGATCTCGGTCTTGAGGATCTCGCGCAGGTAGGTGACGGCGTCCGCGGGCGTCCGGTCGACGGAGATGTCGTAGGCGTGCCGCCACCCCTCGGGGCCGATGATGACCTGGACCAGGGCGGCCTCGCCCGCGTTGGGGCGCAGCCGACCGCTCTCCTGGTGGAAGGTGGACAGGTGGTCCTTGACCCGGTGGTAGAAGGGTTCGAGGTCGCCGCCGACCGGGGGCAGCAGGTAGGACACGCCGGTGCGCGGCCGGTAGAGCTGCTGGGAGAGGCGTTCGAAGCGTTCGCCGTCGTAGCGGGCGTGCTGGCTGAGCGCGTCGGTGAGCGCGCCCAGGTCGGCCCGCATCAGGGTGGTCGCCCGCTGCCAGCGCGGGGTGCTCTGGCCCCAGGCCTCGTTCCACGCCAGCTTGGTCTGCCACTCGTACCAGACGTCCTGGTCCGCGCGGGCCTGGGTGGGTTTGGCGTCGGTGTACTTGGCCTTGACCAGGCCGCCGATCCGGTCGTCCAGTTTGGGGATGGGCGGGGGCAGCGGCGTGCACCCCTCCGGAGGCGGCGGACTGGTACGGCGGGACTGGAGGATCCCCAGGACCCCCATCCTCTCGATCTCACTGCCCGCTGCCGGGTTGCCGACCATCACCCGCTGCGCGCGGAAGGGGTCGGTCAGGGAGAGCAGACGGCGGGTCCCGGTGCGGTAGTCGAAGGCCTGGGCGATCTCGGGGACCTCGTGGGACAGCCGGCCGCGCAGGGCGGTCAGGCTCCGCTTCATGGCGTCGCCCCGGTCGTGGAGGGCGGTGGCGATGTTGCGCGCCCCCTCCACCGGCAGGGGGTCGGCGAAGTCGTCGCCGGGCCGGGCCAGCACCGGGTACAGGTCCGCGTGGGTGAAGAACTCCTCGATGAAACGGTGGTTCTGGTCGGAGCTGTCGGTCAGGGAGCCGTCCATGTCCTCCACCGCGGCGCGCAGCATGCGGGCCCCGATGAGGTCGGCGAGTTCGTCCACGGGGACGGTCATGGAGGCGACCAGGGCGGTGGACACCCCGCGGTTGCCGATACCGGACTCTGCGGGGATCTCGCGTTCGGCCTGGGTGTTGATGAAGCTGTCGGCGAAGGACTGGAAGTTGTCCGCACCGACCAGGTCGCCGCCCTCGGTGCGCTGTTGGACGTCGGTTCCGGCGAGGGAGAGCACCAGGGAGACCACCGAGCGGTGCAGGTCCTCGCGGTCGGCGCCGATGGGTCGGCTGAACAGGAACGCCGTCTGCACGGTGGAGGGTTCGATCCTGATCCGGCCCTCGACCGGGTAGTGGACGGCCACCTCGTCCGGGCGGGCCCGGCTGGGCCGGACGCTGTGGTCGGGCAGCACCGGGCCCAGGTCCCCGCCGTTCTGGTCGTCGACCAGGCGGAACATGTCCAGCAGGGCCCGGCCCGCATTGAGTTTGGCGTTGCGCCCCCCGCCCAGTCCCTCATCGAAGGCGGACGGCATCAGCACCAAGGGGTAGATCTTGACGTTCAGGTCCGAGCGGCGGAACGTGTTGGCGATCAGGTGCAGGTAGTCGTAGAAGATGCCGGCCCCGGTACCGCCCGCCACCGAGAACGACACGAACACGTCGCAGGACTTGGGTAGGCCGCCGCCCAGGATGCTCAGGTCGCCGGCCGAGGTGGCCAGCCGGTTGATGGCCTCGCTGAGCGGGCCGACCGCCGGGGCGACCCCGCCCCGGAAGGTCTCGAAGAGGGCGGCCCGGCCCACGGTGGGGAACTGGCCCGCGCCGCGGTCCAGCGGGGCCACCCGGGGTTCGCCGTTGACCGGCGGCAACCAGGGGGCGACGGTCGCCTCGGCGCTCAGCCGCAGACTGCGGGCGACCTCGGGGTAGGTGGGGACGCTGGGGACGAGGTCTCGGACGTAGTGGGCGGTCTGTTCCACTGCGGACAGGTGTTGGCGGCCGGGCACCACGCGTTCGGGCAGGCGGTCCAGCTCGGACCGGTTGACGTCCGCGTAGACGAACTGGACACAGGACGGCAGTTGGTACGGCAGCAGGTTCCCGCCGGGGCGCAGCTGCTGGAACTCGGTCCCGTCGGGCCCGCACAGCTCCTCGCGCAGGCGGCGCTCGAGTTCGGCACCGATGAGGCACCCCGTGCCGCCGAGTCCGACGTGGAGCATCGGCTGGTAGAGCTTCATCGTCATGGCATCGGCCCTTCAAGGATCGGGGGGAAGGTGCGCGGGACGGCCGGAACGGTCACTCCCATGGGTGCCGCCCACCGGACCCGTGGTCATGGCTGCCCCAGGGGGGACGGGGGTTCGGGCCCGGCCGTCCGCCGGCCACCGGGTCGGCCGGAGAAGGTGCGGTCCGGGCCGAGCGGCGTTCGTCTCGCACGTACAGGCTCAGAGCGCCCGGGGCCGGGGGCTCGCTCGTGGTATCGAGGCGTACCCGCTGTTCGCGCCCCTCGGGGTCGCGCAGCAGCACCTCGTAAGGCGGGTGCCGACGCACCGTGTGGTGCGGCTGGCGCGGGTCGGCGGCATAGTCCAGGCGCGGCTCAGGGCCGTCCAGAACTGTGAAGGCGAAGGTGTCCGAGCGGCGGCTGAGCGCCTTCAGCTCCGGGCCGACCGGGCGGCCGTCGCGGCGGAGCTGGACGACCAGTCCGCGCACGTCGGCCAGGCGCTGGGCGACGGAACGGCGGTGGGCGGCGTAGAGGATCACGGCCGTGACCAGCAGCAGCACCAGCGCCCAGACCCACCAGAAGCGTTCGAAGGGGCCCGGCGGCGGACGGACCTCGAAGTTGATCGGCGAGGCGATCCCGCCCAAGGCCTCATCGTGCTCGTCCGCGGCGTGGATGCCGTGGAAGGAGACGTCACCAGGATCCGTGTCCGTATCGACGCGGAGCCGTACCGGCACCGAAGTACTGCCCGGTTCGAAGGCCGTTCTGTCCTGCTCCACGTCGTACTGCAGGCCCTCGGACCCCTCCACCACCAGCTGGACCTCCGCGTCCTGCCCGGTGCTGTTCTCGACGTCGAGAACCCCCTCGATCGCCTCCCCCGGCTCGACCGCTTCCGGCGGGTCGTCGAAGCGGGCGGCGGCCCACACCGCGTCCTCCTGCTCCCCGATACACCAGTTGAAGGCGGACTCCTCCGAGGAGATCCCCTCGCCCTCGACGCGGCTGCGCACTTCCACGCAGTCGCCGTCCTCCCCGGCCACCTCGACCGTCCCGGCCAGCTCGCCGTCCCCGGCCTCCCGGTCCGGGTCCGCACCGTCATCAGCGAGGTCGATCCGCAGTGGATCGCCGTCCGCTTCCTCGTCGACCAGCTCGACCAGGATGTCGAGAACCGCGTCCACGTCGACGTCGTCCAGGTTGCCTTGGCGGGTGTGCAGTTGGAGGCGGACCACCAGTTCCTGCGCACCGGGGGTCCGGTCGCCCTCCACGGTGAGGTGGCTGCGGATGCTCCCCTGCCACAGGGTGCTGATCGCGACCAGCTCGTCCTCCGCGCCCTCCGGGGCGGTGAGCCGGACCGTCCAATCCCCGGCCCTGGGGTTACCGATCCGCAGCACCTCTACGGTCGCGTTGGTCCCGCTGTGACTGAACTCGGAACCGTCCCGGTCCCCCTCCAGGGGCACCACCTCCCCTTGGGGGTCCTCGTACTCGACCGCGATGTCCGGGTTGTTCTTCGCGACCAGGATCGCGCCTTCCGTGGCGACCGGGGGGATGTCGACGGGGATCTCGACGGTCTCCCCCGAACCGATCTCGATGTCGGGGACCTGCTCGTGCCCCAGGCAGGAGGCACTGGCCAGGGCGTCCACCAGCGAGAGCAGGATCTCGGTGGAATCCTCGACGGTCCGTGCCTGCGGCACTGCGCCCGGCATTGCGTTGCAGCCGCCCTGGTAGCCGTCCTCAGCGAAATCGTCGAGCTGGTTTTCGTCGATCTCGTCGCCGAAACCCAGCGGCCAGATCTGGACCTCCTCGTTCTCGGCCCGCTCCAACTCCCCTTCCAGAGCAGCCAGGGCGGTGCGCTGGCGCACCTGAGGGGTCTCGCCGTACTGGGGACTGTTGCCGACATCGAGGACGCCGTCGGTGAGCAGGAAGACGACCTTGGCGGCGCCCTCGGGCGCCTCGTCATCCGCGAAGTACTCCTGCGCCTTCTGCAGCGCGGCGACGTGGTCGGTGTCGAAACCCTCCTCCTCCGTGCGCGCGCGGAGGTCGTCTACGCAGTCGATGACGGCGTCCCGCCCCCGGCCCTCTTCCAGGAAGGTGGGCGGGCAGGCCTCCCGGGCCGCGATCTGGCCCTCCTCGCCGTTGTCACTGCCGAAACCCACCACCGCGAGCCTGGAGCCGGGGTTGAGGATGCCCTGGCCGATCATGGCGGCGGCCTCGGCTTCGGCCGCGACGTCGGCTTCCGTCAGACTCCCGGACTCGTCGGCCAGGATCACCACGTCCAGCGGCACCTCGTCCTCCATGGCGGGGCCGTTGTCGGGGGCCGCCTGCCCGGGCAGTCCGTGGGGGTGGGCCGCGGCGAGCGGGTCCGCCAACACGAGTGGCAGGGCGGCCATGAGTGCCAGCGTTCTCAGGACCGCACCCGCCCCGGCGCGGCGTATCCGCCGCGAACGTCGAACCAGTACCACCGCGCTCCTCCCGACCCAAGCCCCGACCCGTCCGCGCCATTGGCCTGCCAGCGACGCGTTTCCCGCTGTTTCCGGATACCGCTGCAATCCACTCTCGGACAGCGCCGGAATCCCTGACCCGCGGGGAATACGTGGCCGAAAAAAGGGTTGATGGGCTGATCACATGATCCGCAGGAGAGCACCGCCACCGGGCCGACCACAGGTGCACGTGGAACAGAACGGAGAAACGGAGAAGACAGCGGAAACCGCCCCGGAAAGGAACCGAGGCGGTTTCGCGTTATCCCTGCATTCTTCTGGGGTTTCAGTTACTGGCGATTCCGGTTCTTGGGTTAACCCGTCCCGGACGACGCCGAGGTCCAGTACAGGGCCTGGGCCACTTGGCCGAAGGAACCCTTGGGATGGTTGCGGAACAGGGGCTCGGTGCCGAAGAGCACCACCGCCGTGCCCGTGTCGGCGACCCCGCTGACCACGGACGCCTGTCCGACCGCCGAGTCCTGGCCGCCCGAACCGTCGTCATCGGCGCGCCAGTGCCCGGCCACCAGCGGCCCTTCGGCACCGTAGGACTGCTCGACCACGACCTCCGGCCCCAGAGCGGTGAACCAGCCGGGCCCGTACACGAAACCGTAGC
Source organism: Nocardiopsis nanhaiensis (assembly GCF_054778635.1). NCBI lineage: Bacteria > Bacillati > Actinomycetota > Actinomycetes > Streptosporangiales > Nocardiopsidaceae > Nocardiopsis > Nocardiopsis nanhaiensis. Next base: position 84,154 of record NZ_BAAGZJ010000006.1, on the reverse strand, counting down.
CGCCGGTACCCGCGAGGGCGCCGTCGCCGTCGTCCACGGCCACCAGGCCGTTGGCGTCCGATCGCCCGTCCTTCCGCTCGGCTTCCAACAGCCCGGCCTCGCTGTTGAACCGGGCCCCGGTCTCACCCCGGGCGACCAGGCCGCCCTCTTCCAGGAAGGCGTCCAGGTCGGTGCGGGCGTCTTCGGTGAGTTCGGAGTAGACCAGGCCGCTGGACACGTACAGCACGTCGATTCCGGACCAGTCGAACCCGTCGTCGAGGACGCTCGTGGACACCGTTTCCACGTCGAAACCCAGTTCGCCGAAGGTGTGGACCTCGTCGGCGGCACCGGCCACGGCGAGCCTCACCGTGTCCAGGACCGGACCCGCCGCGCCTTCCGGACCGACGGTGTCGTCAGGGGCCGCGGTGTCCTCCGGGGGCGCACCGTGGAAGACCGCGCCGTGCGCGTCGGCAGCTTCCGCCACGGCGTCGGCCGCCTCGGCGGGCACGCGCGCCGAACCGTCCCCGGCCCAGGTGACCCCGTATCCGGCGGCGACCAGGTCCCCGAGCGCGGCGAGGTCCGCGGCATCGTCGAGGCGCAGTGTCCAGTCACCGTCGCCCTCGACCGCGCCGGTGGGTGCGGCGCCGGTCACGGGGCCGGTGTCTTCGGGCAGTTCTGACTCGGTGGACTCGACCGTGGCGCCCCACAGGCGCCCGTGGCTCCAGCCGGAGATGTCGTACATCGCCTCGATGTCGTCGGTGATGTCGCGGCCGTCCTCCAGTAGGACGTTGGCCATCCCCCGCTTGGGTTGGTGCATGTCCACCACGTAGGACCCGGCGGGGTAGGCGGTGCCGTCGAGTTCGAACGCGCTGGTGGCCTGGTCCACGCGCACGTCGTTGGCGATGAGGAAGTCCACCAGGCGGGCGGCGGCCGGTGCGGAGCGCTGGCCCTCACCCGCCGGGATGACGTAGGCGCGGGGGAAGTCGGTGGTCCACACGTCCTCCTCGCCGAAGCCGGGCACCCAGTCCTCGGGCGGGACGACCTGTTCCTCGCCCGCGGCTCCGCGCCGGAACACCTCGATCTGGTCCCCGACCAGCTCCTCGCGGTTCTCGTGCGCGTAGTCGAGTGTGGCCTCGATGGTGGCCGCGGAGATGTCGGTGTTGACGTCGGTGCGCCGGTGCAGCTCCTCTTCGGGCAGGTCGTAGTCGTCCCGGTTGACGCGGAGCGGGAACTCGATGGTGGCCGAGGCGACCGCGCCCTGGTAGGGGGCGTACATCGGGGTGAAGATGGGCGGCCAGTCGTCCCAGCCGTCCTCCCAGTCCCGGAAGGGGATCTGCGGGCGTTCCACCCCGTCCTCCTCCGGTGTGTAGCCCAGGTCGAGGACGGCCTCCTCCATCGCCAGGCCGTTGGCGTAGGAGTTCTTGATGAAGAGGTCGTACTCGTAGTTCTGCCCGTGCGGCGGGGTGGCCGGCTCGATCAGGGTGCCGTTGACGTAGCCGTGCTGGTCGATCATGACCAGCGGCTGGGTGTCGACCATGACCTGGCGGATCGCGGCCGTCTCGGGCTGGGAGACGGTGACGAAGTCCCGGTTGAGGTCGAACCCTGCGCTGTTGGTGCGGGTGCCCTCGACCCGCCCGTCGGGGTTGGCGGAGACGGTGAAGTACAGGCGCGAGGACTCCAGGAGTTCGAGGGCCTCCTCGTCTTCCGTGGTGGCCAGCTCCTCGATGGTCCGCAGGGAGGCGTCGGTGCCCTCCCATTCGTCGCCGTGGATGTTGGCGTTGACGTGGACCGGTGTCTTGTAACGCTCGGTCAGGGTGTGGTCGCGGGCTGCGCGCTCGGGGTCCTCGGCGATGAGTTCGCGCATGCGCTGCTGGTGGCGGGCCTCGCCGCGGGTCTCGGGTTCGGTGAGGGTGACCAGGTAGAGGTCGCGGCCTTCGACGGATTCGCCGACGACCTCCACGCTGACCCGGTCGGAGTCCTCTTGGAGGCCGTTGAGCGCGGGCGCGATGTCGTGGAACGGGACCAGCCCGAGCTTGATGGACGCATCGTCGGGGTCCTCGGGCGGCTCGGGGAGTTCGGTCTGCCGGGGGTAGGCGGCGCCGGGTTCGATACCGGCCGCGTCGAGGGGTGCAGCCAAGGGTTCGGCGGCCAGGGCCTCGGGGCCGGCGGCGGTCTCGTTGCGCTCGGGCCCGTTGGCGTCGTCACGCGGTTCGGCGAGGGCGGGTGCGGGGAAGGCGACGAGTCCTGCCGCGAAGAAGGCGGCGGCGGTTCCGGCGAGGGTGGCCGGGCGGGGGTTGTGCGGTCGAGGGGCGGGGGGACGTGCGGAGTGCGGCGGGGGACAGGGCACGGGGGTACCTCCTGGGGGTCTTCGACGTTCTTACCGCCCCAAAGGGCCCTCAACAAGACATGCAGCCATGAAAAGCATGTTTCGGTTGACGCCCGGCACCGCTGTGCGGGCTCCGGCACGACGCCGGGTTCGTACTCCAGGACGCGCCGACCTGGAGCTCGCCAGGAAACTGTCATAGACGCGACTTAGGGTGACCGGCACCACAAGCTCATGGAAAGGCACGCCATGGTGTCGCACAGCCCTCGGACCGAAGCCCTGACCGACGAGGCCCCCGGCTCCTGGGAGGAGGTGAGCGCCCACCTGGCGACGGTGGACCGGACGTACTGGCTGACCGTGGCCGACGGGGGCGGAGTCCCGCACACGCGGCCGCTGCTGGCGGTGTGGACGGCCGGACTGCCGTACTTCGCCTGCGGGGACGGAACCCGGAAGGCGCGCTTGCTCTCCGGCTCCCCCGCAGTGAGCCTGGCGGTGACCACCGGCCGACTGGACGTGGTGGTGGAGGGGCGCGTCGAACGGGTGCGCGACGAGGAGCGGGTGAGGGCCGTCGCCGGCGTCTACCCCCTGGTCTACGGCTGGCCGCCCGTCGCCGAAGGCGGCGTGCTGACCGGCCCGGACGGCGCCCCGACCGCCGGCCCCCCGCCCTATGCGGTGTACGGGATCGTCCCCGACACGGTCTTCGCCTTCCCCGCCGACGACGTCGGCCACGGCGCCACGCGGTGGCGGTTCGCTCCCGAAGCAGGGTGAACAACGGGGTTCGGGGGTAGGTCTCTGCAGAGCTGACAGCCCAGCGGACCCCCGACAACCGCATACGCCCCACCCCCAGGAGGCAGAAGTGCGTACCAGCATCACGCTCTCGGTTCTTGTCGTCATCTGGCTGCTGATCGGAGCCGCCGCGGCGGTACAGCGCGGTTACTTCAGTACCTCCGAGGCTTCCTGCTCCGACCTGGGCAGCACCGCGACGACCATTTTCGTCGGCCCCCTGAACTACATCGGCGTCAACCCCGCCATCGAGTGCCCGTCCGTGCCGGAGCCCTCCGAGTAGGGCCCTTCGTGTGGGGCCCTTCGTGTGGGCCTAGCGAGTTCGAGGCCCCCCGTGAGCGGCCTACCCGGCCCACGGCACCCGCGACCCGGCCACCTTCCCGGAGTCACGGGGCCGCACTGTCACGGCTGCCTCCCTGGAGGCGCACGCCGCCCGCCCCACCGGGAGGCCCTGGACGGACGGGCGGGGCGGGCGGGTGATCGGCGTTCCCTTGGGCGCGCTACTTCTTGTCGGCCGTGTAGGAGTGGGCACCCGCACCGGCGAGCGCACCGCCCTCCACGATCAGGTACTCGTCCCTGATCGGGCGCCCCTCCAGCCAGCACTCCAGAATCTCCCTGGTACCGGCGGCGTAGCGGGCCTGCGCCGACAGGGAGGAGCCGGAGATGTGCGGAGTCATGCCGTGGTGGGGCATGCTGCGCCACGGGTGGTCGGCGGGTGCGGGCTGCGGATACCAGACGTCGCCCGCGTAACCGGCCAGGTCGCCGCTCTCGAGAGCGCGCACGATCGCGTCACGGTCACAGATCTTGCCGCGTGCGGTGTTGATCAGGTAGGCTCCGCGCTTCATCGTGCTCAGCAGCGCGTCGTCGAACAGGTGCTCCGTCTCCGGGTGCAGCGGCGCGTTGACGGTCACCACGTCGAGGTTGGGCACCATTTCCTGGGGGCTGTCGTGGAAGGTCAGCCCCAGTTCCTGCTCCACGTCCCTCGGGAGCCGGTGCTTGTCGGTGTAGTGCAGCTGCACGTCGAAGGGCGCGAGCCTGCGCAGTACCCCGATTCCGATCCGGCCCGCTCCGACCGTGCCCACGTGCATGCCTTCGAGGTCGTAGGAGCGCGACACGCAGTCGGCGATGTTCCAGCCCCCGTCCAGGACCCACTGGTGGGAGGGCAGGTAGTTGCGCACCAGGGACAGGATCATCATCACCACGTGCTCGGCGACACTGATGCTGTTGGAGTAGGTGACCTCCGCGACCGTGACGCCGTGGTCGATGGCGGCCGACAGGTCGGTGTGGTCCGACCCGATCCCGGCGGTGACGACCAGTTTGAGGTTGGGAGCCGCCTCGAAGCGCTCCCTGGTCATGTAGGCGGGCCAGAACGGCTGGGAGATGACGACGTCGGCGTCGGGCAGCTCGCGGTCGAGCACGGAGTCCGGTGGTTCCTTGGATGTGGTCACCACGAGGGTGTGCCCCTCCGACTCCAGATAGCGCCGTAGGCCGAGCTCACCGGAGACGCTGCCGAGCAGCTCGCCCGGGGTGAAGTCGATGTCGCGCGGGCTCGGGGTGGACTGGCCGTCCGGGTAGTGGTCGATCGTCGGGACGTCGTCCCGCGCGTAGGCGGGCGGAAATCCGTCGACGGGGTCGTCATACAGGACACACACGATTTTCGCCATGGCGTCTCCGTTTTCGAACGGGCCGACGTCTCCGGCGGATCTCCACTGAGGCGAGCGGTTCACCACCAAAGAGTCGGCGGTGTTTGTTCCTACCTGCCCCCTGCACAGGGTCGCGGAAACCTAAACGGGGGATCGAATGAAATTTTCCCCCTTGGGCGTCATGCAGCACCTGCGGGGACAATCCCACCCTGGGATGACACCACACGCGCTGGCCGTACAGGCTGCTCATGGGCCCTGTTTTGCCCCTGCAGTCGCAGGGTAGCGGCCGAAGAGCAACCGGCTGCAATAGGCGTCCACTGCCGCCCCGCCTCTTCGGAAAAGTTTTGACAGAGCTGATATCAAGCAGTCCTCGAAACTCCGGGAGAACTGCATGACAACCATTCTCGACCACGACAGAACCGTAGCTCCTGCGAATTACAACCGGTGGCTCATACCACCGTCGGCCCTGGCGGTGCACCTGTCGATCGGCCAGGTCTACGCCTTCAGTGTCTTTCGCAACCCCTTGGTCGACCGGTTCGACACGTCACTGACAGCGGTCGGGGTCATCTTCAGCATCTCCATTGTGATGCTCGGCCTCTCCGCAGCGTTCGGCGGCAAGTGGGTGGAGCGCAACGGCCCCCGGAAGGCGATGTTCGTCTCCGGTGTGTTCTGGTGCAGCGGGTTCGCGGTCGGTGCGCTCGGTGTCGCCACGGGGCAGCTGTGGGTGGTCTACTTCGGATACGGGTTCCTTGGCGGCCTCGGTCTGGGGATCGGCTACATCTCCCCGGTCTCCACCCTCCTCAAGTGGTTCCCCGACCGCCCCGGAATGGCCACCGGAATCGCGATCATGGGTTTCGGCGGCGGTGCGCTGATCGCCTCTCCCCTGACCTCCGAACTACTGGACCGCTTCGCCGAGGCCCCCGAGGACGCGATCGCGCAGACCTTCCTGGTGCTGGGCGCGTTCTACTTCGTCGTGATGATGCTCGGGGCGTTCACGGTGCGCGTGCCGCCCGAGGGCTGGACCCCCGCGAACTACACCCCCGACGAGGACGGCCGGGAAACGGCCGGGTCCAAGAGCGTGCGGGTGGAAACCGCGGTCCGCAGGCGGCAGTTCTGGCTGCTGTGGGTCGTGCTCCTGTGCAACGTCACCGCCGGGATCGGGATCCTGGAGCAGGCCTCGCCCATGGTCCAGGAGTTCTTCGACGAAGTGGGGGCCGCGGAGGCGGCAGGGTTCGTCGGCTTCCTCTCCCTGTGCAACATGCTGGGACGGATCGTGTGGTCCTCCGCCTCGGACTCGATCGGCCGCAAGCGCACCTACATGGGCTACCTCGGACTTGGCGGACTGCTCTACCTGTTGATCGCCGTCGCCGGTACGAGCTCGGTCGTCATGTTCGTCGCCGTCACCGGCGTCATCCTGAGTTTCTACGGCGGCGGGTTCGCCACGGTCCCCGCCTACTTGAAGGACCTGTTCGGCACCTACAACGTGGGGGCCATCCACGGTCGGCTCCTAACAGCGTGGTCACTGGCCGGGGTCGCCGGTCCGCTGGTCATCAACGGCATCGCCGACTTCCAGATCGCGGCCGGGCGCGAAGGCCCCGCACTCTACGAGCTCTCGCTCTACGTGATGGTCGCGGTGATGGCCGCCGGGTTCCTCGCCAACATGCTGGTCCGCCCGTTGTCCGAGGAGGACTTCGAAGAGGATCCGGCCTCTGAGGAAGCCTCAGGGGAAACGTCACAGGGCGGCTCGCGGTGAGCGGACCTGCCAACCCACGACTGACGGAGGCGACCATGGGCAACAGCGCGACCACGAACCTCACCGCCATCGCCTCGATCGTGCTCTGGGTGATCGTCGTGGCGGCCCTGCTCTACGGCGTCGTCCAGACGGGGATCGACGCCTCGGCACTGTTCACGGCCTGAGCGGGCGGCACACACCAGCACCGCGGATCCCGCGCAGTCCGCCCCGGGGTCCTGGGGAGCCGTTGGGGACTTCACCTGGGCGGGTCGGCCGTTGGGAGTGGAGACGGCCGACCCGCCCGTCAGGTGGAGTCGTTCGACGGCGACCGCGGGGGCCGACCCGTCTCAGGCGCTGGACCGCCCGTCCGCCCGCACGACCGTATTGGTCAGTTCACCGAGCCCTTCCACGGCCACGGTGATCTTGGCCCCGGGCTCGACCGGAGCCACGCCCTCGGGGGTACCGGTCATGACCAGGTCACCGGGTTCCAGACGGGTGAAGCGGGTGATGTACTCGATGAGGTAAGGGATGTCGAAGATGAAATTCTTGGTACGGCCGAGCTGCCGCACCTCGCCGTCGACCCGGCAGCTCACCTCTACGTCGCGGGGATCGTAGTCCGTTTCGACCCAGGGACCGATCGGGCAGAACGTGTCGAACCCCTTGCCTCGCGTCCACTGGCCCCCGGGGTCCGACTTCTGGATGTCGCGTGCGGTCACGTCGCTGCCGCAGGTGTAACCGCCGATGACGGAGTAGGCCTCGGCAGCCGGTACCTGGAAGGCGGACCGGCCGATCACGAGAACCAGTTCCGCTTCGGGATCGACCCGGTTGGACTCCGCCGGGTAGGCGATCTCGGCGTTGGGTCCGATCACCGACGAGGGCGGTTTGAGGAACAGCAGCGGCGCCTCCGGCACGTCGTTACCGAACTCCTCAGCGTGCGCTTTGTAGTTCCGCCCGATGCAGACGATAGAGGAGGGTTTGACCGGCGGTAGCAAGCTCACGTCACCGACTCTTCCGACCGCGTGTGTCGGGGCCAGGTCCACGAACGGCTCGCCCGAGGTCGCCAGTACGTTGTCGCCGTCCAGGACGCCCCACTCAGCCGCATCTCCAGAACGGTATCTGATGATCTTCAACTTCTACTCCTAAGTTTCTTATCGGGCGCGCCGCACATACCCGTCCGCATATTTCTGGCGATCGGACTTGGCGCAATATGGTTGATGTCAGGCGTTCCCAGGGGGCAGTACCCCCTATCCGTCGTAGGCATCGTCCAGGAGTTTCTCGACCGATTGGCCGACCGAACGTTTGTGTGCCATAGCGAGTTCAGCTGCTCTCGACGCGTCCCTGGCCTTCAGGGCGTCCATGATCTCCTCGTGCTCGTCCTGGGACTGCGCGAGCCTCTCGGGAACCATTCGGAAAACCCGCTGGAACCCTGAGTGGCGCTGCCATATATCCATGGTCAACTGGTAGAGGAGTTCGTTCCCACTGGCCTCGACAATGGTCTCGTGGAAGCGATGGTTGATCTCTGAGAACCTCGCCCCGTCCTGGTTCACGACTGCCGCGCGCATCTGGACCATGAGCTCCTCCAGGTCCTCCAGGCATTCATCGGTGATGTTCTCGGCCGCCAGGCCGGTGGCGATACTCTCCAAATGCCCGCGGACGAAGTAGGTCTCCCGGATCTCCCGATCGGACAGCGTTGTCACACGCGCACCGCGGAAGGCCGCGATCTCGACCAACCCGTCGCGTTCGAGCATGCGCAGGGCCTCACGGACGGGGATGTCACTGGTCTCGTAGTGGTTCGAGATCTCACGCAGGACCAGCCGTGCCCCCGGAGCGATCTCGTTGCTGAGGATCCGCTCCCGGAGGGACCGGTAGATACTCTGCGACTTCAGTCCTGACATCCGTGCATTCCCATCTCGTTCGCCAATGGTGGTTCCGCTCGCCCTAGGGCATGTTCGGCGGACACATACCCTGCTGTGCGTCGCCCCAGCGGCACTGTCACTGCGCATCTCTCAGTCGACAGCCAAACCCGGGCTGACTCCTTCTTCGGTCTTGTGCCAGCACCACTGGATACGCCGCTCGCGACGGGCAGCATCCACCGAACACGCCCTAGTCGAGCACTTCACGCAGGAGTCGCGCGAAGTTGCCCCCGAGAATCGCGGCCACTTCGGATACTCCGTACCCTCGCTCCAGCATTCGACCTGCCAGGGCGGGCAGATCATGGATCTCGTTGAACCCGTCAAGCTGTTCCCGTTTACGCGGAAACCTCTGTTCCCTCGCCGGCCGGGGGCCGTCATTGGTCGGGAAATCGGCCCCGAGGCCGACGTGCTCAACACCCATGACGTCCACCATGTGCGAGATATGGTCAACCAGCCGGTCGATGGTCGGATGTTCCGGATCGACATAGGCTGGCAGGCAGTGGGCCCCCACCACTCCCCCGCTGGCGGCGACAGCGCCCAGCTGGGCATCGCTCAGGTTCCGGGGGTGGTCGAGCACTGACCTAGCGTTGGCGTGCGTCACCGCCACCGGAGCCTCGGACAGCTCCACCGCGTGCCAGAAGCCCGGCTCCGCGATGTGGGCCAGGTCCACGAGCATCCGCAGCCTGTTCATCTCGCGCACCACCTCGACACCGAATCGGGTGAGTCCACCCCCCGTCCTCCGTTCCAGGACCCCGTCGGCGAGGTCGTTGCGGACGTTCCAGGTCAGTTGGGCGGAGCGCACGCCCAACCGGTGCAAAGTCCGCAGGGACGCGAGGTCTCCTTCGAGCGGAGCGCCCCCTTCGAGGTGGAGGACGAACCGAACCGTGCCGTCCGGCTGTTCCGGCAGTTCCGAGGCCGTGCGCAGGATCTCCGCCTCGACATCGGCGTCCTCCAGCGCCCGGGTCAGCGCATCGATGTTCTGCAGCGTCGCGAACAAGGGGCGGTCGGTGCCGTTGGAATGGGCGATGGTGTCGCCGCCGATAGCGTAGAGGGTGAGGTCGACGGCTGCTCCTCGGAGCCGGTTGTACAACCGCTCCTTCACGGGGTTGGCCTCGCCCAGGTTGAGGTGGTGGATCTGTTCGTAGCAGTCACGGTGCCCTTCGACGACCACCGATTCCGCGACGATGTCGCGTGCTCGCCCGTCAACCTCGGGCACATTCTTCACCTGGGGCATCGCTGCGTCCTTCATGAGGTCACGCTCGAACTCTGTCTGGCCGCGCGCTGCGAGGGTACGGCGGCGCCCGTCTTGGGTGAGCGGTAGAGGTTGGTCTGTTCGGGGCTCAGCACCACCCACACCTCGTCCCCGACCATCAGGTCGGTGTAGCCGGAGACCTGGATCTGCAACTCCTGCCCGGCTACCTCGACGGTCGCCAGGGTGATACTGCCCAACAGGCTGGCGTGGGTCACCGCGGCGCGGAACGGGGTTGCGCCCTCCGGTGTCGGCGCGTGCGCGCCGGTGACGACGTGGAACGACTCCGGCCGAATCGCCACGGTGACCAGCTCTCCCGCGTCGATGTCCGGGACCGCGCCCTCGTCGGGCACCCGGAACTCGCCCAGGGCCTCAGCCTCGACCGTCACGAAACCTTCGCCGACGCCGGTCACCTGAGCGTCCACGAAGTTGGCCAGGCCCATGAAATTGGCGACCGTCACACTGGCCGGCCGGTAGTAGATCTGCCACGGAGGAGCGAACTGTTCCACATTCCCCAGCTCGAGCACGGCGATCCGGTCCGACATGCTCAAGGCTTCGCTCTGGTCATGGGTGACGTAGACGAAGGTCACCCCGGTCTCGCGCTGGATCTCCTGGAGCTCGGTACGCATGTGGTCGCGGAGTTTGGCGTCGAGGTTGGAGAGCGGCTCGTCGAGCAGGAGGATGCTGGGCGAGGTGACCAGTGACCGCGCCAGCGCCACGCGCTGTTGCTGGCCGCCGCTCAACTCGTTGGGAAAGCGTTCCTCCATCCCGGTGAGGCCGACCGTCTCCAGCACATGGGACACCCGTTCGTTCCGCTCCCTCTTCGGCACGCTTTTCATCTTCAACCCGTAGCTGACGTTGTTGAAGACGCTCTTGTGCGGCCAGAGGGCGTAGTTCTGGAACACCATGCCCATGCCCCGGTCCTGTGGGCCCACGGCCCACCCCGGGCCGGAGAGCGTCTGACCGTCGACCGAGATCGTCCCCTCGTCGGGTTCCTGGAACCCGGCGATCATTCTGAGTGTCGTGGTCTTCCCGCAGCCGCTCGGCCCCAGCAGGGTGACGAATTCTCCGTCATGCACGGACAGTGAGACCTCACGTACCGCTGTGTGGTCCGCGAAACGCTTCGTCACGCGGTCAAGCTCGATTCCTGCCATCAGTGGCTCACCTTTCCACGGGCATCCGGTCGGAGTCGCCGATTGGGATTCAGGTGACGGTTCACACGATCTTCCCCACCTTTCCGCCGGCGAGTCGGCGCGCGAAGGCGAGCAGGCCGAGTGAGACCACGACCATCAGCATCGAAAGCGCGGCCACGTGTTCGAAATGGCCTTCTTCGGCGCGTTGGTAGATAGCCACCGCAACGGTCTCCGTTCCCGCGCTGAACAGCAGAATCGTGGCGCTGAGTTCTTGGACGGACTGGATGAACACCAGAGACCACCCGGCCAGGAGACCTCCCTTCATCAGCGGAACGGTGATGTCGGCCAGACTGCGGGCCTTGGATGCACCGCTGATCCAGGCCGCCTCCTCCAGGGCGGGGTCCTGCTGCTGGATGGCGCTGTCGGCCGAACGCACCGCGAGGGGGATGAAGCGGGTGAGGTAGGCGATCAACAGGATCAGCATCGTCCCGTAGACGGGGAAGGGCAGTGCGATCCACGCCATGACGAGGCCGACGGCGAGCACGATGCCGGGAAGCCCGAGGGGGATCATCCCGAGGTAGTCCAAGGACGCGGCCCCCGGGGGACGCGCACGCCGGGTGATGTAGGCGATCACCGCTCCGAGGAAGCAGCAGATGGTGGCGGCGACCAGGCCCAGGATGATGCTGTTCGTGAAGGCCCGTTGGGTCAGTCCGAGGTCGAAGAGCACGTAGCTGTAGTTCGCGAGGGTCAGATTGTCCAGCCCGAACCCGTGCGCCCAGGCGCGGCTCACGGAAACCCATGCCAGCACGCCCATAGGCAGGTACACGGCGAAGAAGAGGACGCTGTGGCAGGCAAGGAAGGAGGGCCATTTCCACTTGCCCAGATCCATCCGCTCCGGCTGGGAGCCCTTTCCGCCGACCGTGACGTAGGACTTGCGGTTGACCAGCCACCGCTGCAGGGCCAAAGCCAGCACGGTGAGCAGCACCAGGGCCATGGCCAGCGCTGAAGCCCCTCCGTAGTCCGGCGGGAAACTGAACATCGAGTAGATACGGGTGGGCAGGGTGTAGACCTGCACGGGCAGGCCCAGCAAGGCGTGCGAGCCAAACAGCGAGATGCTGTGGATGAAGACCAGCAGCGTCGATCCGACCAGCGCGGGCGTCACCAAGGGCCAGGTGACAGTGGCCAGGATGCGCCACCGCTTGGCTCCGAGGATGCGTGCCGACTGCTCGAGGCTGCTGTCGACCGAGTCGAGCGCCGTAGCCGTCAGGTAGACGACGTAGGGGAATACGTTGAACGTCGTGACCAGGGTGATGCCGCCCAGGCTGAAAATGTTGAACGGACCCGACTCCATGCCCGTCACGCCCACCACCAGCTGGTTGAGCCATCCCGCGCGAGGGCCAGCCAGCATCGTGTAGGCGATGGCCCCGATGTAGGCGGGGGTCATGTAGGCGACCGCAACCATCACCAGCAACAGGGCCCGGCCGGGCAGGTTGGTGCGGCTGATGAACCACGCCAGCGGTACGCCCATGACGAGGCTGAGCACGCAGGCGCCGAACCCGATCAGCAGGGTGTTGATCAGCGCCTGGTACAGCCCGGGTTCCTGGATCACCTGCAGGTAGTTGGCGAACGTGAGCTGGTCTTCGTCGGAGAGGAAGCTGCCCAGCAGCAGCCATCCGAGTGGCAGCACCACCAGGACCACGAGGACCCCGCTGGCAGACCACATGAGTGCGGTGGAGAAGCTCAGTCCGCGCTTGGGCGGTTTCGGGGAAGCGGTGTCGGCGGGGTCGTCGGTCGGTCCGGTGGTTGTTCGCGTGTTGACAGACATGCGCCTCCTCTACGTACCGGTGGTCCGTTGGGCGGCGCCCACTAGGTGTCCGCTTCCTCGGAGTCGTCCTCGGTCTCCGCGTCGATGATCTGGTTCCACTGGCCGCGGACGTCCTCCACCTCGTCGGACAGCCAGTCGTAGTCGATCTCCAACTCGTTGATGTCGTCGCGGTCGGGCTGGCCCTCCGGGGCCGGCATGTCCTCCCTGGCCGCGTAGTTTCCTTCGTCGATCATCAGTTCCTGCACGTCGTCGGTGAGCAGGTAGTCGGCCAGCAGTTTGCCCGCGTTGGGGTTGGGCGCCTCGGCCACCACCGCGCTCGGCGCCGCGACCATGTAGACGCCGTCCTCGGGGAAGACCCACTCGACCGGTTCGCCGGAGTCCTTGGCATCGCTCACGTAGGTGCTGTTCAGGAAGGCCGCGACATCGATCTCGCCCACGGTGAGCGATTCCATGAGCTGGTTGTTGCCGCGCGCGATGAACGGGTCGAGGTCGGCGAAGTCCTCATACCACTCCCACCCCATGTCCTGGGAGATCCCCGCGGCCACGGTCATGACCCCGGAGCTGAAGTTGGGGTTGACGTGGCCGGTGATACCGCGGAAGCGGTCGTCGAGCAGGTCGTCCCAGCCCTCGGGGGGATCGTCCACACGGTCGGTGCGGTAGGCCATCACCATCGCGTTGACGCGGGTGGCCATCCAGTAGCCCTCTGAGTCGCGTGCTGAGTCGGGGAGGTCGTCGAAGTGGCGCGGCTCGAACCGCAGGAGGCCGTCCTCGTCGCGGAGGGTCGAGAACGCGGCGGGATCGGAGACGGTGAGGACGTCGTTCTGTACCTGTCCGGCGTCGGCTTCCAGGAGGTACCGCTGCAGCATGTCCTCGCCGCCCGACCTCTGGACCATGACCGGGATGCCGTACTCCTCCTCGAACATCGAACCGATCTGCTCGGCGCGTTCACTCGGCACCGACGTGTACCAGGTGACCTCGCCTTCCGATTCGGCGGCTTCCACCAACTCCTGGAGGTCTTGGTCGTCGTCCACCGTCTCGGGGCCTACGGCCGTGTCACTGCCGTCCTGGCCTCCGCACGCGGAGAGAAGGAGTACGACGGCTGCTATGGGAGCGATGTGATCTCGCGGTCTCATGACTTGACCTCCGGGGGTTCGGATCTCTGGCAGCGCTGGACTTCAGAGCTCCCCTCGGGAGACCACGCGTACCTCAAGTGTGTCCAACACAACCCTGTGATTCAGCTCACGGGGAGAATATGTGATATGAAATCGGCCGTCAATAGTCCCGTAACTTCCCCCCGGGCGACCCCAGCACCTTGACCTAAACTTAAGTAGAGGTTTTATCGTTCGTCGGCATAGGGCTCGGGACGCGGGAACCTCCCGCGTCGCGGGCTTCGCGAAGCATCGAGATGTGTGCGCACCGACGGGAGAGAAGCATGACCAACACAAAGCCCGGCCCCACCCCGGTCACCGTGCTCGGTCTGGGTGACATGGGATCCGCGATCGCCCGTGCCCTGGTGGACCGGGGCCATCCCACGACGGTGTGGAACCGCACCGCAAGCCGGAGCACGCCCTTGGTGGAGGCCGGAGCCTCGGCGGCGGACTCGGCCGCGGGCGCGGTGCGGGCCAGTCCGCTCGTGGTGCTGTGCGTCCTCGACTACCAAGCGGTGGAGGAAGTGCTGGCCGCGGTCGGCGGCGCCGCCTGGGGCCGGGCCCTGGTGAACGTCACCAGCGGCTCCCCCGAGCAGGCACGGGCCATCCAACGGTGGGCCGAAGAGCACGGAGCCGAGTACCTGGACGGCGGCGTGATGGGGGACCCGCCGGATATCGGCACGGGCGAAGCGCTGTTCCCCTTCAGCGGCTCCCGTGCGGCCTTCGAGGCCCACGAGGAGACCCTGCGCGAACTCGGTGCCCCCACGTACTACGGCTCCGACGCCGGGCTGGCGTCCGTGGAGTTCATGGCGCAGGTGGCCATCGCGTACGAACTCCTCATCGGCTTCCTGCACACTCTCCGCCTGGTGCGGAAGGAAGGGGTGGACCCGGCGGAGTTCGCCGCCCGCGCCGCCGAGACCGTCGCCATGTACCCGCCCGTGCTCGCATCGATCGGCGAGGCCGTACGGGACGGAGAGTACCCCCCGGACCTGGGGCCCCTGTCAGTACAGGCCGCGCTGATGGGCGACCTCATCGACCACCGGAACGCCCTCGGCGTGGACACGGCTCGGATGCGCGAGGTACGGGAGCTCATGGACCAGCGCGTCGCCGACGGCCACGGCGACCAGGGTTTCTCCAGCCTGATCGAACTCCTGGAGAAGAGGGTGTGACACCGGCCCGGAGCAGGCCGTGTGCGCTGAAGGCGGTCAGCTGTCCTCGGGGCGTTCGGGCCAGTCGGGGAGGACGTCTCGGTACTCGTCGATCCGGCCGGGGAACCGGGGCGGACGCTTCTCCAGGAAGGACACCACTCCCTCGGCGGCCTCGGCGCCGCCGCCGAGGCGGTGGACCACCCGGGAGTCCATCCGGTGCGCGTCCCAAGGGCCGTCCGCGCCCAGCATCGACCACAGCATCCGGCGGGAGAGCGCCACCGACACCGCCGACGTGTTCTCGACGATCTCGCGGGCGATCCCGCGTGCCGCGGCGAGAAGCCCGTCGGCGGGTTCGATCCGGGAGACCAGCCCTCCGGCCAGGGCCTCCTCTGCGTCGAAGACCCGCCCGGTGGCCACCCACTCCATCGCCTGCGAGATCCCGACGACCCGGGGCAGGAACCAGCTGGAGGCCGCCTCGGGGGCCAGGCCCCGGCGGGTGAACACGAACCCGAACCGGGCGCCGTCCGCCGCGATCCGGATGTCGGCGGGCAGGATCATCGTGGCGCCCACCCCCGCAGCGGCGCCGTTGACCGCCGCGATCACCGGTTTGAGCGAGGCCGCCACGCGTAGCGCGAGCACCCCGCCGCCGTCGCGGGGCACCCCGTCCACGGTCTCGGCGTCCGCCGCCGAACCCGGGTGGTCCTCGTCGGCCGTGTCGAAGGTGCTGGCGCCCCGGCCGAGGTCGGCACCGGCGCAGAACCCGCGCCCGGCACCGGTCAGCACGACCGCCCGGACGGCGTCGTCGGTGTCGGTGGTGTCGAAGGCCGCGATGAGTTCGGCCGCCATCGTGGCGGTGAGCGCATTCAGTTTCTCGGGCCGGTTCAGGGTGATGGTGGCGATGCCGTCGGCCACCTCGTAGCGGATCTCGCGACAGCTCATCCGGCCACCCCCGCGGCCCCGGTGCTCTGGGGATCGGTGGGCGGGGGCAGGAGCCGGTCCGCGAGGACGCGGGCGGCGTCGGCGGGGTCTCCGAGGAGCAGTTCCAGGGTCTTGGCCCTCTTGTAGTAGAGGTGGGCGTCGTGCTCCCAGGTGAAACCGACGCCGCCCAGCACCTCGATGGTGCGGGCGGCGGTGCGGAAGGCGGCGCTGGGCACCGAGAACCGGGCGTGCGCGGCGGCCACGGGGAGCTCGTCGGGTGCGTGGTCGGCGGCCCACGCGGCGTACCGGACCGTGGACTCGGACAGCTCCAGATCCACGCGGGAGTCGACGCACAGGTGCTTGACCGCCTGGTAGGAGCCGATATAGCGGCCGAACTGCACCCGGACCTTCGCGTACTCGACCGCGGTCTCCAACGCGCGGGCCAGCACACCCAGGGCTTCGGCGGCTACCGCCACAGAGGCCAGGTCCCGGACCCGGGACAGGACGGCGCGGGCGTCGGGAGTGGCCAAGCGCCGTGCCGGTGCGGCGTCGAACCCGATCCGGGCGAAGGCGCGGGTGGGGTCCAGGGGTTCGAGTCCGGTGCGGGTCAGCCCCTCGGCTCCCGAATCCACCAGGAAGACACCCGGGCCGTCGGGTGTGTGGGCGAAGACCAGGAGGACGTCGGACCCGGCACCGTCCAGGACGGTCTCCTTGCGTCCGGTGAGCGTCCACCCCGACCCGTCCGCGGCGGAGTCGGCGGTGGGTACGGCGCGGGTGCGGAGCCCTTCGGTGTCCCACCGGCCGTCCTCGGTGACGGCGACGGCGGCGCGCAGCGTTCCGGAGGCGATGCCGGGCAGGAGGTCGGCGCGGGCCCGCTCGTCCGCCAGGCCAGTGAGGGTGTCGACCGCCAGCACCGCGGAGGACAGGTAGGGGAAGGGGGCCAGTGACCGGCCGAGCTCCTCCAGGACCACGGCGCGTTCCACGTGTCCTGCACCGGAGCCGCCGTAGTCCTCGGGCACGGTCAGCCCCACCAGGTCGAGCCCTTCGGCCGTGCGGCGCCACAGGTCGGCCACGGGTCCGTGGTCTCCGTCCGCCACCGCGTGGAGTGCGTCGGCGGGCGCCGCCTCCCGGAGGAAGGCTCGCACAGCGGCGCGGAGGTCTTCCTGTTCCTGTTCGAGGACCAACTGCATGGGGGCTCCCGGTGTCTGGGCTGGTCGGGGCGGATGGCCGTCCGGATTACTCGGTTCCGGTCCTCTGGGTGCCGACCCGAAGTGCGCGGAAGGGCACGTCCCGGTCGACGGAGGGTTCCTTGGGCAGCCCGAGGACGCGTTCCCCGATGATGTTGCGCTGGATCTCGTTGGTGCCCCCGGCGATCGAGGCGGACGGGGCGCCGTTGACCGCGAGCGCGCGTTCGGCCGCGCCCTCGTCGTCGCCGTTCCACGCGAGCGCGGCCGGGCCCGCCACGTCACCGGCGGTCTCGACCGCCAGGGCGTCGTTGAGCGCCCCGACCAGTTTGGCCACCGAACCGCGCGCGCCGGGCGGCCGTCCCGCGTCAGCCTCCTGTCGCAGCCGCTGGGTGAACAGGTTCAGCCCGCGCTGCTGCGCGTACAGGCGGGCCAGGCGTTCGCGCACCGCGGGGTCCCGGTCGACGCCGCGTTCGCGGGCGAGTTCGGCGAGCGCCGGGAAGGCGAGCGCGTCGGCGCGGCGGGTGGCCATGCCGCCGATGAAGACCCGTTCGTGGCCGAGCATCGTCACGGCGGCGGCCCACCCCTGGTCGACCTCACCGATGACGCTGTCGCTCGGCAGGCGCACCGAGTCGAAGAAGACCTCGTTGAACACGGACCGCCCGGTCATGTCGCGCAGCGGGCGCACGGTCACCCCCGGGGCGCGCATGTCCACGACGAACATGGTGAGTCCCCGGTGTTTGGGCACGTCGGGGTCGGTGCGGACCAGGACCGCGCCGAAGTCGGCGATCTGGGCTCCGGTGGTCCACACCTTCTGGCCGTCCAGGATCCAGCCGCCGGAGTTGCGGACCGCCCGGCTCTGGAGGCTGGCCACGTCCGAGCCCGCTCCGGGTTCGGAGAAGAGCTGGCACCAGATCTCCTCGCCGCGGAGCAGGGGGCGCAGGTAGCGGTGCTTCTGCTCTTCGGTACCCAGGTCCGCGAGGGTCGGTCCGCACATGCCCAGGCCCACGATGAACGGGGCGACCGGCGGGGAGAAGTCTCGGAGCGCGTCGTTGAAGACCTGTTGGTAGGCCTGGCCCAGCCCCTGCCCGCCGTACTCGGCGGGCCAGGTGATTCCCGCGAAACCGGCGTCGTGAAGGGCCGCTTGGAAGTCGCGGGAGAGCGCGAGCTCCTCCTCGGGGGTCGGGGGAACGGCGGGGGCCGCGTCCTCCGGGAGGTTCTCGGCGAGCCATTCCCGGGCACGGGCCCGGAAGGCCTCCGGTGTCTGCGCTGCCGCTGGTCCGCCGTCCATCGCGTCCGCCCTGTCGTCGTCGCGGGTTCGTGCCGTCGTCAACCGGAGCCGACGCCTGGGCCAGAAGCTATCTAACGATCGATAGGTAATCAAGGCTCCTTGGCCCACTTTCCGTGCCGCGATCACGGCTATTGCACGCTCCCCCTTAAACGATCGCTATACGGCTCCGACCCCTTCGGTGCTAACCTGGCAGGATGCACACCCCCGCTCACCCTGCGGAAAGGCTGGCGACATGGTGACGAGGCGGCGCGAGCCCTCGGACCACCCCTCGACGGAGGGGGAGGACCGTCCGAGCTCCCTCCCCCAGGCCATTCTGAACAGCTCCCGGGCGGCTTTCGAGGAGAACGGCTACCACGGCACCTCCGTGCGCGACATCGCCCGGCGGGTGGGTGTGACCGTGCCGACGCTCTACTACCACTTCGAGAACAAGCAGGCGATCCTGGTCGAGCTGCTGACCTCGCTTATGGAGGTCATCCTGGCGCGCTGCAGGGTCGCGTTGGCCGAGGCGGGCCGGGACCCGGTCGACCGGTTCGCGGCGCTGGTCCGGTGCCTGGTCCTGTCCCTGGCCGAACCGGGGCGCCCGGGCACGCTCGACGCGGAGATGCGGGGCCTGGAGCCGGAGAACCGCGCCAAGTACGTCGCCCTGCGCGACCAGCTGGAGGAAGAGCTCAACCGGGTCATCGACGAGGGGGCGGCCCGAGGGGTGTTCACCACGCCCTACACGCGTGAGGCGGGCCGGGCCGTACTGGCCATGTGCCAGGCACTGCCGCGCTGGTTCGACCCGGAGGGCGAGCTGGACTCGTCGGAGGTGGCCCGGCGGTACGTGGCACTGGCCCTGGGCATGGTGGGCCACCGCCCCACGGGCCGCGGCCGCAGGAAGGCCCGGCAGCTGGTCGAGAGCGGCCCCGCGGACTGAGCACCTCCCACACCCGGCCGCCTATCGATCGCTCGTTGCGCCCGCCTCCGGTCGGCCCGCAGCGCGATCCCGTCGTTCCTTCCGGCCACGCACCGACCACGCCCGGCCCATGTCAGGGACCCTTGACGCCCTGTGGCGCGCGTCATACAGTCCGTGCCTAGCGATCGATAGATACACAGACTCCTGTCCGTATCAGCATCGGGTCGGCCGCGGCCCCGAAGGCACCCGCGAGGAGCCCACGTGCACCCAAGCGCCCATGCCGAACACTCCCCCGACAAGCCCGCAGCCGTCCAGGCTGAGACCGGAGAGGTCCTCACCTACGGCACCCTGGCCGAGAACTCCCTGCGCCTGGCGCGCTACCTGTACGACCGGGGCCTGCGCCCCGACGACCACATCGCCCTGCTGACGGACAACACCCTGCGCGCCTTCGAGGTCCACTGGGCCGCCCTCAGCTCGGGCCTTCACATCACCGCCGTCAACCGGCACCTGACCCCGGCCGAGGTCAGCTACATCGTCAACGACTGCGGCGCCAAGGCCCTCATCGTCTCCGTGCGGCTGGACGACCTGGTCCGGCGGCTCGACGTCCCCACGGTCGGCATCCGCCTCGTCTACGGAGCCGCACCCGAGGACGCCGTGCCCGAGGGGTACGTCCCCTACGACAAGGCCCTGTCCGAGGCTTCCACCGAACCCCTGCCCGATCTGCCCCGCGGCACCGACATGCTGTACTCCTCCGGGACCACCGGCCTCCCCAAGGGGATCCGCAAACCGCTCCCCGGCGGACCGGTCGACGAACTCCCCGTGACCACGGAGAGCATCACCGCCCTGATGGGTTTCGACCACGACACCGTCTACCTGTCCCCCGCGCCGATCTACCACGCGGCGCCGCTGCGCTTCAGCGAGGCGGTCCACTCCGTGGGCGGCACCGTCGTGCTGATGGAGCGCTTCGACGCCGAGGGGGCGCTGGCCGCGATCGAGGGCCACCGTGTCACCCACAGCCAGTGGGTGCCCACCATGTTCGTGCGGATGCTCAAGCTCGACGAACGCGTACGCGAGTCCTACGACCTGTCCAGCCAGCTGGTCGCCATCCACGCCGCCGCGCCTTGCCCCGTCGACGTCAAGCGGGCGATGATCGACTGGTGGGGGCCGGTCGTCAACGAATACTACTCCTCGACCGAGGGCAACGGGCTGACCTTCATCGACTCCAAGGAGTGGCTGGAGCGGCCGGGCTCGGTGGGGCGGAGCCTACTCGGCGACGTGCACGTGTGCGACGAGCTGGGTGCCGAGCTGCCCGTCGGCGAGGTCGGCGTCGTCTACTTCGCCCGGGACGAACCCGCGTTCAGCTACCACAACGCGCCCGAGAAGACCGCGCGGGCCCAGCACCCCGACCATCCGGGCTGGACCACCACCGGCGACATGGGCTACCTGGACGGGGACGGCTACCTGTTCCTCACCGACCGCACGGACTTCATGATTATCTCCGGCGGGGTGAACATCTACCCCCAGGAGATCGAAGGATCTCTGGCGCTGCACCCCCGGGTGCTGGACGTGGCGGTGATCGGCGTGCCCGACCCGGAGATGGGCGAATCGGTCAAGGCGGTCGTCCAGACGCCGCCCGGTGTGGCGGGCGGCCCGGAACTCGCCGCCCAGCTCAGCTCCCACCTGCGCGAACGCATCGCCGGCTACAAAGTGCCCCGCTCCTTCGACTTCGTCGACGAACTCCCCCGCACCCCCAGCGGCAAGCTTCTCAAACACCAGCTCCGCAAGAGGTACACCGCACCCGAGGCGGCCGCATCCCACCCGGCCGCCGGATGGTGGTAGTCGCGCTGTGACCACTTCTTGTCGTCCGACGTGAAGGCGCACCAGCCCGATTCGACGCAATCACCCGCGATACAAATGACCCCGGAAAGAATATCGAATTCGCTGTTCCCGCGCTTGACCCAATCGTTTCCCCGGATTGCCCCGATAGCACCGGGCCGATCCAGGGACATCCGGCGCCAATCCCACCATTATAGGATCCGCACCTCTGTTCACCAGTGAAGAAACGGTCGATCATCGACGCTCCGGCACGGCGCTTCCTACCTGTTTCCGACCGCGGGAAACAGCACTGGGAGGCGGGGACAATGGCAGGGAAACTGTTAATCTGAGCTCGCCGATCCGTCGGTTGCCGCAGTCGGTGTCGGTGCCGGACAGGAGATCCGAATACGGGCGGAGGAACGAGCATGGCCCGCGAAGCCACACCACAGGAGATTCCGCTACGACCCGCAAAGGCGGCGCTCTTCCTGGTCGTGACGGTGCGCCCCGGAGCGGAGACCACGGTCCTGGACTTCCTGGCCGACATCACCGGACTCAGGCGCGCCGTGGGGTTCCGCCTCCCGGACGCCCTGCTGAGCTGCACCGTCGGCATCGGCTCCCAGCTGTGGGACCGGCTCTACGACGGGCCGCGCCCGGCCGGGCTCCACCCGTTCCGGGAGCTGGTAGGCGGCAAGCACACCGCGGTGGCCACCCCGGGCGACCTGCTGTTCCACGTGAGAGCAGAGCGGACGGACCTGTGCTTTGAGCTGGCCCGCCAGATCACTCACCGGTTGGATGGGCACGCCGACGTCGTCGACGAGGTCCACGGGTTCCGGTACTTCGACGAACGGGACCTGCTGGGGTTCGTCGACGGCACCGAAAACCCCGAGGGCGCGCAAGCGGTGGCGGCCACGCGTGTCGCCGAGGAGGATCCGGCCTTCGCGGGCGGTAGCTACGTCATCGTGCAGAAGTACCTGCACGACCTGAAGGCCTGGGACGCGCTGCCGGTCGAGGAGCAGGAGAAGGTGATCGGCCGTCGCAAGCTCAGCGACATCGAGCTGCCCGACGAGGACAAGCCCTCGAACTCCCATGTCACGGCGAACACGGTCACCGACGCCGAGGGCAACGAGCTCAAGATCGTGCGGGAGAACATGCCGTTCGGCTCGGTGGGCGCCAAGGAGTTCGGCACGTACTTCATCGGCTACGCCGCGGACCCCGGGGTGATCGAGCGGATGCTGCGGAACATGTTCCTCGGCGACCCGCCCGGCAACCACGACCGGATCCTGGACTTCTCGACGGCGGTCACCGGTGGCCTGTTCCACGTACCCACCGCGGACTTCCTCGAAGACCCGTCCGCCGCCCGCACTACGGGCGGGAACGGCGGGGCGGGCGGGAACGGCCGGGCCGGTGGGTGAGGGGCATGGTCCGCGGGGTTCCGGCCAACGCGACCGTCCGGCTCTGGCTGGCGATCGCCCTCGGCGTGCTGGCCGGACTGGGCCTCGGCGGGTTGTGGAACGCCGCCCTGGGCGTGCTGGCGGGGATCACCGCGGCCGCCCTGTGCTTCGTCCTCTTCGGAGTGGTCGCGCTCTGGCCGATGAGCTCCGAGGACACGCGGCGCAACGCCCGCCGTGAGGACTACCGGCCGGTGGTCGAGGAGTTGTCCGTGGTGGCGGCGACCCTGGGCAGCCTGGTCGGTATCGTGCTGCTGCTCATGCTGAGCCACTCCGGGGACCACCAGCACCCCGCGGCGGTGTTCGGACTCGCCGGCGTCTTCATGAACTGGGCGGTGCTGCACATGATGTACACGGCCCGCTACGCCCACCTGTACTTCGGCGAACCCGCGGGCGGGATCGACTTCAACACCCAGCTGCCGCCGTCCTACCAGGACTTCTTCTACTTCAGCTACAACATCGGCATGACGTACGCGGTGTCCGACACCAATGTGTCCCACGCGCAGATCCGGGCGGTCGTGCTACGCCACTCGCTGCTGTCGTTCGTCTTCGGGACGGTCATCCTCGCCGCCACCATCAACCTCGTCGCCGGAATCGTCACCGGATGAGCCCCTACCCCGGCCGCTGGCGGGAAGGTGACGCCCAGTAGTCTTCCGTCGCACAAATGACGGAAACGGGGCACTCGATGGACAGGCCGGACAGCGACGGTACGGCGGCGAATGGTGACGGCACGGCTGTGGACGGCACCGAGCGGGACGGGAACGGGCCAGAGGAGAACGGACGGGACGAGAACCGGTCCGAGGCGTTGTCGGCGGAAACCCCGGAGAGCGCCGGCACGGAGACCCCTTCGGAGCAGCCCCCGGGCGACCTGGTCCTGCGGTTCGAGCGGCGTCCCCTGCTCGCCCGGGTGTTGGCGACCTACGCCCGGCGGCTGTGGGCCCTTCTGGTGGTGGCAGCGCTGCCCGCGGCCCCGGTGGTGCTGCTGAGCCAGGTACTGCTGGTGGCGCCCGCCCGCGACGGGGTCTATCTCAACGGCCTCCTGGAGTCGGCCACCGAGCCGCTGGCCCCGCACGTCCTGATCACCGCCGGTGTCCTCTTGGTACTCGGCCTGGGCGTCGCGCCGATCACTCTCGGCGGAACCACCCTGCTGGGCGCCGCCGCGCTGCTGGGCCGCCGGATCTCGCCGCGCCAGGCCTGGCGCGGGGCCCTGCGCCGGTACTTCACCGTCTTGACCTGGCTCCTGCTTCTGATCACGCTGCTGGTGGGTTTCCTCGCGCTCTTCCTGTGGGCGTCGTTCGCGGAGTGGCCACCGATGGTGACCGGCATCTTCCTGCTGCTGATCCTGGCGGTGCCGCTGGTGCCGCTGACGGTGTCCCTGCCGCTGGCCCTGTTGGAGGGGCACGGCCCGTTCCGCGCCTTCGTGGAGGCCTGGCGGATGGCGCGGCAGCGGTTCGGAACCCACCTGCTCCTGGTCGGCCTCTCCTACGGTGTGTCGGTGCTGGCCGGGACGGGCCTCGAGCGGGCCCTGATCAGCTGGACCGACCTGGCGGAGGGCGCACCCGCGCTCTCAGCCGTCACCTTGGCGGCCGGTCTGCTGGTGGCCCCGCTGTCACTGCTGCTGGCCTGCGCACCGGTGGCCTACTCGGGTGTGGGCAACCCCTTCGTCGAACCCGTGGCCTCGCGCTACGACGACCGGGGCAACCTGGTCACGGTGCCGCAGGAGGAGGCCGGTTTCCCGGATCGCGGCCCCGTGCGCGACCTGGACCTGGTGCGGGTCGGTGCGCAGCTGCCCGAGCCGCCGCCCTCCCCGTCCGGCCGCGACTCCGACTCGGTGTTCGGCGGTCCCCGAGTGCTGGTGGTCCCCGCCTTGGTCCTGGCCGTGTTCGGCCCCCCGCTGCTGGGTCCGGGCCTGCTGGCCGCCAACCCGTTCGACCTGCCCGAGATGGCCGCTCACCCGGTGGACAGCCTCAGCGGGGACGAGCTCTCGGTGGACATCGACCCCGCGGAAGAAGCGGTGATCGGTATCGCGTCGACCAGCGTGGACGTGGAGGTGTGCGATCCCGAATGCCGCAACGTCCACGAAGGCGATCACACCTGGAAGGGCAGCGGCGTGTGGACCGGAGACGGCGGTGTGATGTGGACCGTGTGGCGTGAGCTCGAGCACGTGGACGGTCCCGAGGAGGAACGGTACGATCCGCATCCGGAATCCGGGCTCTACCTGCGGTCCTGTGCGGACGCCAAGGACTGCGCGGAGCCCGATGAGGAGGTTCTGGTCCGCCAGTACATGGACAGCCAGCACGACGTATCCTCGGCGGTCACGCCTCTCGCCGACGGCCGACTGCTGATCGCCACCTACGTGCGCCGCTACGATCCGCCCGAACTCGAGAGCACCGTGGAGGAGGATCGCGGCGGGCTTCGCCTGCACGTGTGCGAGGACGCGTCCTGCTCCGAGCAAGAGGTGGTCCTGTTCCCACCGGAGATGACCGCCGCAGGGTTCCTCGCCGACGGCGACTTTCTGACTCCCGCCGCCTCCCCCGAAGGCGGATACGCGGTGGCCGTGACGGACACGGCCCAAGGCAGCCTGTCCGTGGTGGCCTGCGGGGAGGAAGAGTGCACCGACCCCGAGATCACCGAGGTCCGTGCGCCCCGGTTCCACTCCGAGCACGAGAGCCGGTTGCGGGGCCGTTTCGGGGCACGGATCGAGTACCGGGATGACGGCACCCCGGTCATCGCGTACCGGGACCCGCTGGGCGGGCGGGCCCACCTGGTGGACTGCCACGACGCGCTGTGCACGGAGTTCACCGATACCGCTGTCACCGGCCCTGGCTGGGCCCGACCGACTCCGGGACTGGCGATCGACTCCCAGGACCGCGCCCACCTGCTCACCCCGGACTTCACCGAGGAACGGCTGGCTCTGCTCACCTGCCTGGACAACGAGTGCTCGGGGACGGAAAGTACCGCGCTGGTCGAACTCACCGACTCGGAACCGTCCCAGACCACCCTGGTCCTGGACGACCAGGACCGCCCGCACATGGTGTGGGGCCACGGGGAGGCACGTACACGCTTCATGGGCGGCACCGACTTCGAGTCAGAGGCGGAGTACCTGCGCTGCGACGAACCCCTCTGCGGCGCTCCGGTCACTTAGCGGGCTGGGGGTTCCTTAGTCGGCCCGGAGGACGGCCCGGAGGACGGCCCGGAGGACGGCCCGGAGGTGGTGAGGGTCTCCATTTGGGTGCGGGTGGTTCTCCCCCTTTTCCTGCCGCCCGATGGTGGCCGTCTCCGCTGCGCGCGTCAAGGTCGTCGCCATCGAGCGCTTCGCGCGTCAGTGGCGCTCCACCTTGACCCGCTTCGCTGCGACGGCGGGTTGGCGGCTATCAGGAAACGGGGAGGTGTGGTCGGGGAGGCGGACAACCCCGGCCTTCGGCCGAACCCCAACGGCACAAGCACGGCCTGGCGGCCGTCAATGGCCACTCCTCCGGAGCGTTGACGCCTGGCGGTGTCGCGGCCGGTAATGCTCTGCTGCGAACCCCTCGGCCTTCGGCCGGGGGCCGATGCCTGCCCCTGCGCCGGAGCTGTGACGGCTGGGGGTGTCGCG
Source organism: Nocardiopsis nanhaiensis (assembly GCF_054778635.1). Classification (NCBI taxonomy): domain Bacteria; kingdom Bacillati; phylum Actinomycetota; class Actinomycetes; order Streptosporangiales; family Nocardiopsidaceae; genus Nocardiopsis; species Nocardiopsis nanhaiensis. The sequence goes on along the minus strand of NZ_BAAGZJ010000006.1, from coordinate 58,132 downwards.
GCTGGTCATGGTGTGTGGCGGACCCCCGGTCGGTGGGGGCATCCGGTGCCTGGGGGTGGGTGAGCCCCCCTGTGAGAGGCAAAAACAGGGGTGAGAGTGACTCCAGGACCAGGGCCCACACCCACCCCCGGGTGTGGGCGGCTCGGGACCGGCACCCCGAGGGCAGGGCGGGGCCAGGGGTTGATTCGGGTTCTGGCCATGCGGGGATAGAGACCCGGCGCAAGCGGGTGGGGGCTCTTGACGGTGGTGGTCGGTTACGGGTGCGGTGCTGGGGCTGGGTCCCCATCCGGGTCCGTGGCCCCACCCCGGGTGCGGCCTCGGTTGCGGCCCGACCACATCCGGCGGTCGGTGCGCACCGCCCACCGGTGCTTGATCCGGTTATGGGTCGCGCACAACGGCTGGATGTTAGCGGCACTGGTGGTGCCGCCCTGCCAAAACTCCACGATGTGATCAGCCTGCGTCCAGGGAAGGGGCACATCGCACCCGTGCTGCCAGGCGCAGGACGTGTGGCCGTGGAAAGCGGCCGCCCGGATCTTGGGCGGAGCCAACCGGCACGAGCGGCCCACATCCAACACCTGCCCGCTCTTCTGCTCCACCACCAGGCGGCGGATCCAGCTCTCACCCAGGAGTTCACGCACCACGGAGATCGGCACCACCTGCCCGGTCTCCGTCGTCGCCGGAGCGGAGTCCTCGGCTTCCTCGTCCCCGGCCAGGGACGTGGCGGGCACGGTGATGTTGATCAACGCCGTCGCCGTGCTCGGGGTCTGGCACCCCTGGTGGGACTGGGCGAACCCCAACGCGGACATCAGCGCGTCGTAGGTGCGCTCGTACTTGGACAGCCCGTCCTCGGGGTGGAAGGGCACCTGGAAGTTGTCCAAGGCCACCTGAACCTTCAAAGCATCAGCGGGCGAGCCCCACACCTGCAGCAGGAACGTTTGGTCGAAGGTGGTGACCAGCTGGGCACCCCGGACGGCGTGAGCGGCCGCGTGGTCGGCCTCCACCTTGCCCGGGTTCAGGCGCAGGCACAGCTGGTGGGCCAAGCGGGTGATCTGACCCACCGACATGTTCGGGCGCGACTCCTTGAAGTCCAGGATCCCGCATTCCATTTTCGCGCGGAACAGCTCCGCATCGGGGTGGTCGCCCATCTGCCTTTTCTCCACCCCAGCGTCGGCGCCCTTGATGACGGCGGCGGCCTCACCCACCGACAGCACCCCGGAGTGCAACGCCTGAAGGGTGGGGGCCATGTCCTGACGGAACTGGGCCCGCCCGATCAGGGCCAGGTCGTTGGCCTGGGCGGCAGGAATGCCGAAGGCGTGGCGCAGCCACGCCTGCAGGCTCTTCTGCCCGCCCTGCTCCAACAGCTGCCCGGTGGCCTCCAGCTGGGCCAGACGGGCGGCCATACTGACTTTGATCTGGTCGAGGTGTTCCCACACCCGGGTGGCCTGGTCCAGCACCTCGCCCGCCGCCCCCAGGGGCACGTCCCGGTTAAAGAAGGCGGTGGTCTCGTCCCGGGCAGCGGCCACCGCGGTATCCACCGGGGTGTGCCCGGTGGTGGTGGGTGCTTCAGGAGAGATCACCATTCTTCTATTGTAAGCGAAAAGGTCGGAGAATGGAAGCCTGCCACTGGCTCGAACTGAATTCATGACTTTCGCCCGGGATGCCCCCTGACTTTCTTTGGGTCTTCCAATTCAGGCCACCTGGTTCGGTGTTTACACCCACCTGGAATTCCAGGTTTCTGTGTTTGCGGTGGTGCTTTTCGCCGCGCACATGGACCGGCCGCGACACCGCCAGCCGTCAACGCGCCGGCGGAGTGGCCCACCGGCCGAAGGCCGTGGCCGTTCGCCCTACGCCGTCACCGGCCGCGACACCGCCAGGCGTCATCGCTCCGGTGGAGTGGCGGTTGACGGCCGTCAGGCCGTGCTTGTGCTGTGGGGCCCTTCGGGCCCCGAAGGGGCCACCGCTACCCCGACCACACCTCCCCCGTTTCCTGATAGCCGCCAACCCGCCGTCGCAGCGAAGCGGGTCAAGGTGGAGCGCCACTGACGCGCGAAGCGCTCGATGGCGACGACCTTGAGCGCGCAGCGAAGACGGCCACCATCAAGCGGCAGGAAACGGGGAACCCCAGCCCGGAAGGCAACCTCCACCCCGCGCCCTAAGGCAACGGTGTTGGGCACGGGGACCGGTCAGGTGCAGGGAGCCCCTTCCGGGGAAACGCCACTGAGAGCACCGGGCCTAGCAGTTGGCGCTGGCGACATCGCGCCAGGTCTGGTTGTCGCCCTGGCCGTACTCCTCACCGTCGAACCACGGATTGACCCGCTCGGAGTCTTCCGTGCCCCAGCTGGCCTCCCCGTCCCCGTTGGCGTCGAAGCCGGGGTCAGTAGTCCACAGCGAACAGGCGCGGTTCGGCGCACGGACTCTCACCGGTGGGCTCGTCCAGGGCGGGCTCTCGCAGCCCGTCCGGGGCGCAGCCGGAGTAGACACCGACGAACTCCCCCGCTGGCCCCTCATAGGTGGTCAGATGTGCCGCCCCTGCCGCCAGGCCGTCGAGCGGTTCGACGTCCACGCCTGGACCGGTGGGGCGGACGGGGAGAAGGTCGTACTCCTCCTCGGTCAGCTCCCCCTCCTCGAACTCGTCCTCCAGGTACCACTCGTCGATACCGAACTCCGTCAGCAGGGCGGCGGGGTCGACCTCGTCGTCCTCGGCGACGACCTCACCGGTGCGGGCGTCCAGTGTCCGGTAGCCGTCCTCGTCATGGACGTGCACGCGGGGTCCGCCTCCGTCGGAACCCGCGTCCTGGGCAATGACCGCCCCGGGAGCCGAGTGGGTCCACAGGACCTCGCCTTCGTCGGGTTCGACGCCGGTGATCCGCGGGTCCCCGCAGCTGTCCCCTCCCGGGGCGCATCCGTGGGTGTCGAACAGGAGCGGGCTGTCTGCTTCGGCCTCCACACTGCTGCGGTCCCCGGCCTCCTCGGGGACCCCGAACTCCGCGGTGTCCTCCCCGTCGCTGACCGCGACGACGTAGCCCGGTTCGTCTTCGCCGGAGTACTGCAGGTACAGGGTGCCCTCGGTGAGGGAGTGGGACCTCGCGGACTCCACCCGGGTCGACCACTCCACCTCGCCGGTGGCCGCGTCCACCAGGTAGTAGCGAGGATCCTCTTCCTCATGGAAATCCAACGTCTCCCGGAACACGAGATGGGTGTCGTCGGAGGCCACTACGGCCCACTGCTCCACTTCGTCGGGCTGGTCCGGTTCCGCCGTGCGCACCCCCTCGCGGTCCACGTGCAGGAGGCGCTGTTCCACCTCCTCCTCCCGCAGCTCCAGCCCGTTCGCCAGCAGGGTGGAGCCCACCACCCGCAGATCGACGACGTCGGTGTCGAGGGACTCGGTCCACAGCGGTTGGCCGTCGGCGGTGTCCAGAGCGGTGATCACATCACCCATGTGGACGTACAGGACCCCGTCGGCCTCGACGACCCCTGGAGACGGGTGACTGTAGTCCATCCACGTCCCGACGGGACGCATCAGCGGCGGTTCCCCCTCGAACCGCTCGACGTAGTAATCCCCCTCCATCGGCATCGACCAGCGCACCGCGCCTTCCTCGCCGCAGTCACCGGCGTCCTCGCAGCTGATCACGGTGTCCGGGCTGATCGCCGACGGGTCCGGGGACTGGACCTCGTCTTCGCCGTCCAGAACGGAGCAGGCGGACAGGGCGAGGGCGCCGACGGCGATGAGCACGGGTGGGGTGAGGAAGCGGGCAGGGGAGAGCATGCGCGCATCGTAGCGGGGCCGGAACGGGGCCCTTCGACCACCCCCGACCGGCTTTCCCGGCCGGGCGGGACAGTGTGCGAATCTGGTCGCCGAGTACCCTCAGCCCAGAAGGAGCCGCATGCCAGCCTTCGACCTCGCCTCGTTCCGATCCGGGTTCCCCTCCCTGAAGTCCGGTATCGCCCACTTCGACGGCCCTGGCGGTACCCAGACCCCGGCGCGGGTGGGTGAAGCCGTCGCCCGCACACTGACCGGTCCCCTGTCGAACCGGGGCACCACTCTCGCTTCGGAGGCCAATGCCGAGGCGGCGGTCAGCGCGTTCCGTGGCGCCTACGCCGATCTGCTGGGCGCCGACCCCTCCGGCATCGTCTACGGCCGCAGCGCCACCCAGATCACCTACGACTTCTCCCGCCACCTGGCCGTGAGCCAGGACTCCCGGGGGTGGGGCCCGGGTGACGAGGTCGTGGTGACCAGGCTGGACCACGACTCGAACGTGCGGCCGTGGATCCAGGCGGCCGACCGGGCGGGCGCCACGGTGCGCTGGCTCGACCTGGACCCGGACACCGCCGAACTGGACCTTTCCGACCTGGACACCGTGGTCAATGAACGCACCCGGCTGGTCGCGGTGACCGCCGCCTCGAACCTGCTCGGTACCCGGCCCCCAGTGCGCGCCGTCGCCGACCGCACCCACCGGGTGGGCGCGCTGGTGTACGTGGACGCCGTGCACTACGCGGCGCACGAGGTCGTGGATCTCGCAGGGCTGGGCGCGGACTTCCTGGTCTGCTCCCCGTACAAGTTCCTGGGCCCGCACTGCGCGGTCCTGGCGGCCAGTCCTACCCTCTTGGCGAGCCTGTCCCCGGACAAGCTTCTACCCTCCACGAACGCCGTGCCGGAGCGGTTCGAGTTCGGCACGCTGCCGTACGAGACCATGGCGGGCGCCACCGAGGCGGTCGAGCTGCTGGCCGGTCTCGCCCCGGACCCGGTTCCCGGCGCCTCCCGGCGCGCCCGCGTGACCGCCGCCCAGGGGTTGATCGAGGAGCACGAACTGGCGCTGCGTGAGCGAGTGGAAGCGGGGCTGGCCGACCTCGGCGAGAGGGTGGTGGTGCACTCGCGGGCGGCCGAGCGGACCCCGACCGTGTACATGACCTTTCCCGGGCGGCGCAGCGGCGACGTTTCCCGGGCTCTGGCCAGGCAGGACATCCTCGCCCCCGCGGGCAGCTTCTACGCCCTCGAGGCCTTCGCCCGCCTGAACCTGGACGACGACGCCGGGTTGCGCGTGGGCATGGCCCCCTACACCACCGAGAGGGAAGTCGATCGCCTGCTCAACGCCCTGGAAGACCACCTCACGTCCTGACCGCGAGGGCGTCGACCTCGAACAGCATTCCCGGCAGTGCGAGCGAGGCGACCCCGAGCAGGGTCTGGGCCGGAGGATGACCCCTCCAGAGGGTGTTGACGTGGGCTCCGACCACGGCCAAGCGGTCGGTGTCGTGGTCGACGACGTAGGTGCCGAGTCGGACCACGTGCCGGTAGTCCAGACCGGCGGCGCGCAGGGCGGTGCCCAGGTGCGCGAAGGCCAGCTCCACCTGGGCGCCGAACTCCGACACCGCCACCTGCCCCTGAGAATCCGAGGCGTACTGGCCGGCGACGGAGACCAGTCCGGTGCCGGGGTCGACGGCGTGCGAGTACCCGAAGGGAACGGGGTTGTGCAGGTCGGTCGGGTTGATCACGTGCATGGTGGCTCCTTCTGCGAATATTCGGACGCGCGTGTTCGGACAGACGTGTTCAGCGGGGGTTCGGACGGGCGAAAGCGAGGACGGTCGCGGTGAGGACGAAGAACGCTGCCCCCAGCCACGGGGTGGCGGCCACGGAGTGCGAGTCAGCCACCAGGCCGCCCAGGAGTGCGCCCAGGGCGATGGACAGGTTGAAAGCACAGACGAACAGCGACGTCGCCGCCTCGGTGGTCTCCGGCGCGGTGCGCAGCATCCAGGTCTGGAGGCTGACGGACACACCTCCGTAGGCCAGGCCCCACAGCAGCAGCGCCGCGACGGCGACCACGGGTGCGCCGCCGAGCAGGACGAACACCGCCAGCGCCAGGGTGAGCAGGGCCGTGATGGTGAAGAGTGTGCGCCGGACGTCGCGCCCGGCGGCGGCCAGGAAGTTGCCGGCGAGACCGGCCGCGCCGTAGCCCAGGAGCAGCACCCCGGTGAGTGCGGGGTCCAGTCCCGCCACATCGGTGAGCAGGGGTCGGATGAAGGTGTAGGCGCAGAACTGGCCGGTCACCAGCAGGAACGTGAGCAGCAGCCCCGCACGCACTCCCCCGTGTCGGCGCAGCAGCGCGGACAGGTCCGCGAATCGGAGCGCCGTCCGTGTTGGCAGCGGGGGCAGCAGGGCCAGGAGCAGCACGAACGAGACCAGTCCCAGCCCCGTGACGGCGAGGAAGGCCGCCCGCCAGTCGAGCAGGTCCCCGAGGAGCGTGCCGAGTGGGACGCCCAGGACGGAGGCCGCGGACACCCCGCCGAAGACGATCGCGGTGGCGCGCGGAACGTGGCGTTCGGAGACGAGCCGGGGAGCCAGTCCTCCGGCGATGGCCCAGAATCCTCCGATGCTGACCCCCACCAGGACCCGGGCGGCCAGCACGACCCAGAACTGGTCGGTCCACGCGCACACGGCGTTGGCCGCGGTCATCAGGGCGATGAGGCCGGTGAGTACGGTGCGCCGATCCCACTGCCCGAGGACCACGGTGACCACCGGCGCGGAGACGGCGGCGACCAGGCCGGGCACGGTCACCATGAGCGCCACGGCGCCGTCGCTCACCGCCAGGTCGGCGCCGATCGGGCCGAGGAGCCCGGCGGGGAGCAGCTCCGTGGTCATGAGCGTGAAGATCCCTAAGGCGACGGTGACTACGGCCGCCCGCGCCGACGGGGCGGCCTTGGTCGGCGGTCCCTGCTCAGGGGTGGTCGACTGGGCGGACACGGCCACGTCCTCCCTCTTCATTAATCTGGATATATAACATCTAGAATTACCTCCGTTCTGAGCCCCTCCGCGGAGGGGCCGGTGTTGGTTCGGGTTGTTGCGGGCGTGGGCGGGTCAGCGGGTCGCGAACCAGCTGCGGGTGCGCACGGGCACCTCGGGCGCCTCCCTCTCCACGGAGGCCTTCACCTCACTGAGGGTCTGCGCACCGAGTTCACGCCTCCACGCGAGCTCGGCACGGCGCATGGCGCGGTCGATCTGGCAGAGGTCTCCGGGCTCGGGCTCGGCGGCGCCGGGCCCGCGCTGGCGGATCTCCGTGCAGCGGAAGGCGTGGTCGCGCCCCTCGATCGCCGAGACCACGTCCATGAGCGTGATCTCCTCAGGCACGCGGGCCAGCCGGAACCCCCCGCCCGGCCCGGGGGTGGAGTAGACGATCCCGGCCTTGGCCAGAGCCTGGAGCTGTTTGTTCATATAGGCGGCGGGCAGCTGGTAGTACTCGGCCAGTCTCGTACTGGTCACCGCCCGCTCTGGACCGACCCAGGCGAGGTTGAGGCAGCTGTGCAGCGCCCACTCGACCCCTTCGCTCATTCGCATAATTATGGATATTAACTATCCAGGATTAACTCCGCAAGAGGACGAGGGCGCGCTCCCCACGGTTCCATCCGGTGCGCCGTCGTTCGCGGCAGCCTCCGCCAAGGGCTCGTTCGCCCGCTTCAGCACCCGCAGCTGTGCCGGGTTGTACAACTGCGCTACCGCCTCGGCAATCGTCTGCTTCGCGTTCCGCTCGCCTCCTGGAGCGTCCGGCGGCAGAGCCTCGAACTCCTCGTCCATCTCCTCGGTTTCACTCATCAGCTCGCGGAACCACTCGACGGAGTCCTCGCTGAGCACGGTCGAGAAGACCATCAGCAGGGACCGCTGTCGGTCGGAGAGGTTGCCGGCGATCTGCGCGAACCCCGGCGGGACGTAAGCGGGCGCGCGGTGGCGCAGGATGACGGCCAACTCCCCCGTACCCGGTTGAGCCGGTTGACCGTCGCCTCCAGTTCCTTGTCCAGGACGTGGATGGCCTTGTCCGGCTCCTCGTCAGCCCGTTCCATCGACGCCACGGCGGACAGCGGGAATCCCAGGTCGACCAGGCGCTTGATCTTCAGCAACCGGACCAAGTGCGGTACCTCGTACCGCTTGTATCCGTTCGCCGCCCGCTCGGTCAGGTCCAGCAACCCGACCTGGTGGCACTACCGGACGGCCTTGACCGTCGTTCCGGCGAAATCGGCGACCTGCTGGGTACTCCACGCCACGTGTTACCACCCTCCACTCCGCCACTGCGGCGGTCCCGCACCGCGCCCACAGTCAACACCCTTCCCCCGGGGCAGGATCAAACCTCTCCGGAGCTTGACTCTGCCCCGAGGGCAGGGTTTGCAATAGGCATCAGCACCGAGCACTGGCTCGCCCCGCCCCGCGCTCCGCGGAGGGACACCGCGCCAGCGTGGAACACGCGACCCGACTGCGCTGGAACCCGGTGCTGGACAGTTCGGACTGACCGCCCCCGGACGACCGCGCGGGGGCCAGCGGGCCCACGGCACCCCGGACAGAACGAACTCACACTTGCCAACAGGAGAGACAGACCACATGCGACGCCTACGCGAACCCTTCCGGATCATCCGCGCGAACCTGCGCGCCTACCTCGTGCTCAACGCCCTCGTCTACGGGGTACTCCTGGCCGGGATGGTGCTGGGGGTCCTCTTCCCCGACCTGAGGGCGGCGCCGGTCACCAGCATGGAGGAGGACGAGATGTTGCAACAGGTGATATCGCTGTTCAGCAACGTCTGGCTGTCCGCCCCGGCCATCCTCGCGGTCAACGTGCTGACGGTCTCCCTGCTGCTGATCCTGCTGCCCTCCCTGGTCGTGCCCTTCGCCGGGATCGCCTTCCTCCTGCACAAGACGTTCGAGCTCGGCCTGATGCTCGCCCCCATCAACGAGGACATGGCGACGACCCTCATCCCGCACTCCCTGACGTTGTTCCTCGAGTTCCAGGCCTACATCATCCTCGCGCTCGGCTCCTACGTCTTCGCGATGGCCTGGCTGCGTCCCACCACGGTCAGTGCGCCCAACCGCCTGCGGGGATACGTGCGCGGGCTCCAGCTGTTCGGCTGGCTGAGCCTGCCCGCGCTGGCGCTGCTGATCATCGGCGCCGTCTACGAGGCCATCTCAATCGTCTACATCATCCCCCCTCTGGTCGCGGGGTGATCGCGGCGCCGTGTCGAGTTCGTGCTGCAGGGTGTCGAGCTCGGCGCCGCCGGCCATGTGGTGGGTCAGCTCGTCCAGGCTCAACCGCTCGCGCGGCTCGTCCAACTCGGTCCGGCCGAGCTTGAGGATGGCGAAGTGGTCGCCGACCATGTACGCGTGGTGGGGGTTGTGGGTGATGAACACGACCCCCAGCCCGGCGTCGCGGGCGGCGTTGACGTACTTCAGGACCACCCCGGACTGCTTGACGCCCAGCGCGGCGGTGGGCTCGTCCAGGATCAGCACCCGGGCGCCGAGGTAGATGGCGCGAGCGATGGCCACCACCTGGCGCTGCCCTCCGGAGAGGTTGCCCACCGGGGCGTCGATGTCGGGCAGGTCGATGCCCATCTTCTTCAGTTCGGCGTCGGCGATGGCGCGCATGCGCGCGGTGTCGAGCATCATGAAGGGGCCGAACCCGCGGCGGATCTCGGATCCGAGGAAGAAGTTGCGCCACACCGGCATCAAGGACACCATCGCCAGGTCCTGGTAGACGGTGGCGATGCCGCGGTCCAGCGCCTGACGCGGTGAGGAGAAGGCCACCTTCTCCCCGTCCACCAGGTAGGTGCCCACGGACGGTGCGTACAGCCCGGCGAGAATCTTGATCAGCGTGGACTTGCCCGCGCCGTTGTCGCCCAGGATGCAGGTGACCTCACCCGCGTGGACTCTGAGGTGGATGCCCTCCAGCGCTCGGATGTTGCCGAAGGACTTGTCGATGTCGCTGAGTTCCAGCAGCGGGGTACGTGTCTCGGCGGCCCCCGGTGCGGTGGTGTCCGCGGTCGCTGCACTGCTCACAGTACTCACCAGCCCTGCCTCATCTCTTGTTCGCCTGTGTGCGGACCCAGCCGTTGATGACCACGGCGGACAGCAGCATCGCCCCGACGAAGAACATCACCCAGTTGTTGTCCCAGCCCGCGTAGACGATGCCCTGGCGGGTCATGCCGTAGATGAACGCGCCGATGGCGGCGCCGATCACGGTGCCGTAGCCGCCGGTGAGCAGGCACCCGCCCACCACCGCGGCCATGATGTAGAGGAGCTCGTTGCCGATGCCCTCTCCGGACTGCACGGTGTTGAAGGCGAAGAGCAGGTGCATGCCGGAGAACCAGGCCATGAAGCCCACCGTCATGAACAGGCCGATCTTGACCTTGGTCACCGGCACACCCACTGCGCGGGCGCTCTCTTGGTTGCCGCCGACCGCGTAGATCCAGTTGCCGACGCGGGTGCGCATGAGCACCCAGGTGGCCAGCGCCACGAACAGCAGCCACCACAGCACGGTGATCCGGACCGAGATCCCGGCGATGTTGAAGCTGGAGGCGAAAACGGCGCGGGCCGAGTCGAAGCCGTCGATATTGGCGATGTTGCGCGTGGACACACTGCCGGTGACCAGCCGGGTCACCGCGATGTTGATGCCTTGGAGCATCAGGAACATGGACAGGGTGACCAGGAAGCTCGGGAGTCTTGTGCGGGTGAGGATCCACCCGTTGGCGAACCCGATGGTCAGTGACACTCCGAGCGCGAAGAGCGCGCCCACCCACACGTTGACCGAGAACCACCACGCGAACATGGAGGCGGCCAGCGCGGAGCTGATGACCGCGACCCCGGCCGAGAGGTCGAACTCGCCGCCGATCATCAGCAGCGCCACCCCGACGGCCATGATGCCGATGGTGGAGCTGGCGTACAGGATGGTGGCCAGGGCCGAACCCGTGCGGAAGGGTTCGGCGATGCTGAAGAACACGGTGAAGACGACCACCGCGCCCAGCAGGGAGCCGACCTCGGGCCGGGTCATGAAGCGGCGCAGCGGGCTCCGGGCGCTCACGCGCAGGGACTTCTCCCCTCCGCTGCCCGCTGGCGGCGGCACCTGGGGTGCCAGTGTCTGTCCCATGGTCAGCGGGTCCCCTCCTCGGCGTACTCGGCGACCTCGTCGATGTTGGTGTCGTCGATGAACGCCGGGCCGGTCAGGACGGGCTCGGTGCCGCCGCCGGAGGTGTTGCCGTTGGTGTTGTAGAGCCACAGCGAGTCGATGGCCAGGTATCCCTGCAGGTAGGGCTGCTGGTCCACGGCCCAGAGGACGTCGTCGTCCTCGAGGGCGCCGACCAGTTCGGCGTTGGTGTCGAAGGTGGCGATGGCGGCCTCGCTGCTGGCGTCGTCGACGGCGTCGACGGCGGTCATGGCGATGGGTGCGCCGAGGGTGGCGACGTGGTCGATGTCGGTGGACTCCTCCAGGCGCGAGGCGATGCTGGTCCGGACCTCTGGCATGTTGGCGCTGTCGACGTAGAGGACTTCGGAGTCGCCTTCGAACTCCTCCTCCAGCGCGGCGCACCGCGTTTCGAGGGCGACGTGTCCCTGTTCCTGGATGACGCAGATGACGTTCTCGGCGCCCTCCTCGTTGAGGCGTTCACCGAAGGCGGTTCCGGCCAGGTGTTCGTCGGTTCCGAAGTACTGCTGGACGCCCATCTCCTCCCACTCGTCGATGCCCGCGTTGAAGGCGACCACCGGGATGTCGGCTTCGGCGGCGGCCTCGATGGCGCTTTCGAGTACGTCGGGGGTGGAAAGGGTCACCGCGATGCCGTCGACCCCGCGGTCGACGGCGTTCTGCACGAGGCTGGCCTGTTCCCGCGCCTCCGGGTCGGAGGCGTACTCGAGATCGACGTTGCTCTTGGCCGCGGCGACCTCCGCGCCGGACCGGACGATGTCCCAGAAGGTGTCCCCCTGGACCTCGTGGGTGATCATCGCGATGGTGATCTCCGGGGTGTCGGCCCCTTCGGCAGCCTCTTCGCGGCCGCCCTCCTCACTGCACGCGGTGGCGAGCAGGAGGACCCCGGCGGAGCCGAGTGCGATTCCTGTGGTGACGTGTGCGCGTTTCATGGTCGACAACTTTCGTCCTGGGGGATGTCCGTGCTGCGTGTGGCGGCTCCCGCCGCGGTGGGCACCGGGCTGCCGGTGTCGGTGCCGTGCTGTTCTCTCTCCGGATACTCGTGTTGTTTCAGGGGCTCTTCTGGTGGCGCGCCCCCAGGCCGCAGCTGTTGAGGTACTTGCGTGTGCGCAGCGCGATGGGTTTGGGCACGTCGGGCGCGCACGGGTACAGGTCCTGCTCGACGATGACGAACACGCGGGCGTCCACGTCGGCGAGCGCGTCCACGACGGCCGCGGGCGCGGGCTCCCCGGCGGGCGGTTCCACGCACACTCCGCGCTTGACGGCCTCGCCGAAGCTGAGTTTCTCGTCGTTGACCTGGCGCAGGACCTCCGGGTCCATCTGCTTGATGTGCACGTAGCCGACGCGCTCGCGGTAGCGGCGGATCAGGTCCACGGCGTCGCCGCCCCCGTAGGCGACGTGGCCGGTGTCCAGGCACAACGACACGAGATCGGGGTCGGTCCCGTCCAGGAAGCGCTCGATCTCCGGCTGGGTCTGGATATGGGAGTCGGCGTGCGAGTGCAGGCACAGGCGCACGTCGTAGTCGCCCAGCAGGACCCGGCCGAGTTCGTCGGCCGACCGGGTCAGGTTCGCCCACTGGTCGGCGTCCAGGGTGGGTGACTCGGAGAACTCACCGGTCTTCTCGTCCCGGTACATGGGCGGGATGAGGACCAGGTGGTGGGCGCCTGCGGCGGCGGTCAGCTCGGCGACGGCGCGCACGGTGGCGACCGTGTCCTCCCAGTTGCGGGCGTTGTGCAGGTCGCCGAAGACGGTGCCGCCGCTGACCTTCAGGCCGCGTCGGCCCACCTCGTCGTTGAGGCGCTTCGGGTCGGTTGGCAGGTAGCCGTAGGGGCCCAGTTCGAGCCAGTCGTAGCCGGACTCGGCGAGCTCGTCCAGGAACCGGTGCCACGGGGTCTGGTGTTCGTCGTCGGGGAACCACACGCCCCAGGAGTCGGGGGCCGACCCCAGGACGAGGCGGTCCTTGGCGCTCCGGAGTGCCGCGGTGTCGTCGGTGGCTGTCATGGAGGGTGTGACCTTTCCTGGTGGTGCGTCTTGGTGGGCTCACAGGTAGTGGCGCTGCCCGCTCCTGTGCCCGTCGTAGACTTCGCGGGCGCCGCGGGTGGAGTCCAAGGCGGAGACTTCGCTGACCGGTACGTCCCACCAGGCGCTGCCTGGCGGGTTGGGGCCGTAGAGGTCGGTCTCCACGTGGACGAGGGTGGTGGTGTCGGCGGCCCGGGCCTTGGCGAGGGCCTCGCGGAAACCGGTGAGGTCCTCGGCGCGGATGACGTGCGCGCCGAGGCTGGCGGCGTTGGCGGCCAGGTCGACCGGGAGGACGGCCCCGTCCAGGAGTCCGGTGTCGGGGTCGCGGTAGCGGTAGCCGGTCCCGAAGCGCTGGGATCCCACCTCTTCCGACAGGCCGCCGATGGAGGCGAATCCGTGGTTCTGGACCAGGACGATGACGACCTTGACGCCCTCGGAGACCGTGGTGGCGATCTCCTGGGCCATCATCAGGTAGGAGCCGTCGCCGACCAGGACCACGACCTCGCGGTCGGGTGCGGCCATCTTCACGCCGAGCCCGGCGGCCACTTCGTAGCCCATGCAGGAGTAGGCGTACTCGACGTGGTAGGCCTTGGGGTCGCGGGCCCGCCAGAGCATCTGCAGGTCGCCGGGCATACTCCCGGCGGCGTTGATGACCACGTCGCGGTCGTCCAGCGCGTCGTTGAGCGCGCCGATGACGGCGGTCTGCGCGACCAGGCCGTCGCGGCCCCGCGCCCGGTGGCACCGGTCCACCTCGCCCGCCCAAGCCCGGGCCAGTTCCCCGGACCGCTCTTCGTGTCCGGGATCGACCCGCCACCCGTCCAGCGCCGTGCGCAGGGCGGTCAGGGCCTCGCGGGCGTCGGCGACCACCTGGGTGGCGGCGTGCTTGGCGGCGTCGGGGCGGGCGACGTTGACGTTGACGAAGCGCACGTCCGGGTCGCCGAAAACGGTGTGGCTGGCGGTCGTGAAGTCGCTGTAGCGGGTGCCGACGCCGATGACCGCGTCGGCCTCGCGTGCGAGTTCGTTGGCGCTGCGGGCCCCGGTGGAGCCGAGTCCGCCGACCGCGCGCGGGTGGTCCCAGGGCAGGGCGCCCTTGCCCGCGTGGGTGTCGGCGACCGGGATGCCGGTGGCCTCGGCGAAGGCGCGCAGTTCCCTTGTCGCCCGCGCGTAGACCACCCCTCCCCCGGCCACGAGCAGCGGGCGCCGGGCGCCACGGATCACCTCAGTGGCGCGGCCCAGCGCGCCGGGTTCGGGCAGCGGGCGGCCCACGTGCCAGACCCGCTCACGGAAGAGGGCGGTGGGCCAGTCGAAGGCCTCGGCCTGCACGTCCTGGGGCAGGCACAGGGTGACCGCGCCGGTCTCGGCCGGGTCGGTGAGCACCCGCACGGCCGCGAGCGCGGCGGGGACGAGCTGTTCGGGCCGGGTGAGGCGGTCCCAGTACTTGGAGACCGGGCGCAGGGCGTCGTTGACGGTGACGTCGCCCGCACGGGTGTCCTCCAGCTGCTGCAGGGCGGGGTCCGGGACGCGGGTAGCGAACATGTCCGAGGGCAGTAGCAGGACCGGGATGCGGTTGGTGGTGGCCAGGGCGGCGCCGGTGACCATGTTGGTGGAGCCGGGCCCGGTGGAGGCGGTGCAGGCGAAGGTGGACAGGCGGTCGCGGGTCTTGGCGTAGCCGACCGAGGCGTGCACCATGGCCTGTTCGTTGCGGGCCAGGTGGTATGGAAGGTCGGCCTCCCCGGTGGTCGCGGCTTGGAGCAGGGCCTGGCCGAGCCCGGCGACGTTGCCGTGCCCGAAGATGCCCCACACGCCGGCGAAGAGGCGGTGGCGGTCGCCGTCGCGCTCGGTGTACTGGGCCGCCAGGAAGCGCACCAGCGCCTGGGCCGTGGTGAGGCGGACGGTCTCCTCGCTCATCGTCGGCCTCACCTCCCCTGGGCGGTGCACAGTGGCAGCCGCGGGTCGATGTCCAGGTCCTCCCAGGTGCGGCGCACCCAGCCGTGGGCGGGGTCGTCGCTGATCCGCCATACCCGCTCGCTGCCGGGTCCCGCCATCACGTTGAGGTAGTAGAGGTCGTAGCCGGGGGCGGCCATGGACGGGCCGTGCCATCCGTGCGGGATCACGACGGTGTCCTCCGAGCGCACCTCGGCCAGCACCTCGATGGGCCGATCGGTGCTGCCGTAGACGCGCTGGTAGCCGACACCGGGGCCCGCTGGCCCCTCGGCGACCTCGAAGTAGTAGATCTCCTCCAGTTCGACCTCGGACGCGGTGGCCTCGTCGTGTTTGTGCGGCGGGTAGGAAGACCAGTTGGCGCCGGGGGTGAGGACCTCGCAGGCGATGAGCCGGTCGGCGTCGAAGGCCCCGGGCACGCAGAAGTTGTTCACCTGGCGGCTGGACTGCCCGGCGCCGCGCAGCTCCACCGGGACGTCCTCGGCGGGTCCGTAGCGGGCCGGCAGGGTGAGGTCGCAGCGGGAGGCGGGGAGCGCGAACCGGCCCCCGCCCCCGCTGGCGACCGTGGCGCGCGCGTCCCGCGGCAGGTAGACGAAGTCGGTGACGCGGGAGAACACGTCGTCGCGCCCTTGGACCTCGAAGGCCGTGCCGGGCAGGACGACCGTGCACCCGCCGTCGAGCGGCAGGACGAGGGTCTCGGAGTCCCCGGTGTGCACCTCGGCGGACTGTCCCGGCGCCAGTTCGAGCACGCGCAGCCCCGAGTAGCCCCATCCCGCCGTGTCCGGGGTGATCACCGTGCGGAAGGGCGGCGACGCGGTACTCAGCGCCGGAAGGTGGTGCATGTTGTCTGTCACAGCAACTCCACTGCGGTGTCGACGGCGGCCTCGACGTCGTCGTCGGCCGGGTACAGGAGCGAACGGCCCACGGTCAGCCCCACGACGGTCGGGAGCTCGAGGGCCTTGGCCCATCGGGCGTAGGCGGCGTCGGGGTCGTTGCTGACCTCGCCGCCTAGCAGGACGGTGGGCAGGGTGGTGGCGGCCATGACGCGTTCCATGTCCTCGACCACCGGGAGCTTGAGCCAGGTACGGGCTGAGGTGTGGCCGAGCCCGGAGGCGATCGCCACCGACCTGGTGACGGCGTCCGCGGACAGGTCGTTGCGGATCACGCCGTGGGTCAGGTGGGAGATGAACGGTTCGACCATCGCCACCAGACCGGCGTCGTTGAGTTCGTTGACCGCTTGGGAGCAGCTCGCCATGGTGCGGGCGGTGCGCTCGTCGGAGTAGTCCAGGCGCAGCAGCATCTTCCCGCCCTCCAGGCCGGAGCGGATCAGCCCTTCGGTGGTGTAGCCGGTGAAGCGGTCGTCGATCTCCCAGGGGGCTCCGGCCAGTCCGCCCCGGTTCATGGAGCCGAAGACCGACTTGCCCTCCAACGCACCGAGGAGTAGGAGGTCCTCGACGATGTCGGCGGTGGCCAGGACCCCGGTCACGCCGGGCCGGGACAGGGCGGTGCGCAGCCGGTCCAGCAGGTCGGCGCGGTCGGCCATCGCCATGGGGCGGTCACCCGAACGCAGCGCCCCGCGCGCCGGATGGTCAGCGGCGACGATCATCGCCCGCCCGGAGTCGCCCACCGGGGAGCCGGGACGGACTCTGCGGGCTGCGGCCTCGGCGATGGCCGAAGGCCGGTGCAGCCGGGTCTGAGTGATCTCGCGGAGCCGGTCAGCCAGCATGGGCCACCTCCAGCGCTTCCCACACCTCGGCGCTGGTGGGCATGGCGTCCGAGCAGGACAGCCGGGAGGCGACGACGGCCCCGGCCGCGTTCGCGAACCGGGTGGCCCGCTCGACCGGCCAGCCGGAGAGCAGGCCGTGGCAGAGCGCCCCGCCGAAGGCGTCCCCGGCGCCCAGACCGTTGACCACGTCCACCGGAACCGGGGGCACGTGGTGGGCGCCCGTGTCGTCCACGGCGAGCACCCCGCCCGGGCCCTGTTTGACCACGGCCAAGGACAGGCCCACGTCACGGCCGCGCCGGGCGGCCTCCTCCGGGTCACGAGTACCCACGGCGGTCTCCCACTCGTCGAGGTTGCCGCAGGCGACGGTGGCGAGCGGGAGCGCCTCGGCCACCCAGCGCCGGGCCTCCTCGCGGGAGTCCCAGAACATCGGACGGTAGTCCAGGTCCAGGATCGTCAACTGCCCCGGCTTGCGGGCCCGCAGGGCGGTCAGGGTGGCGGTGCGGCTGGGTTCGCGGCACAGCCCGGTGACCGTGGCCCAGAACAGGTCGGCCCCGGCCACCGCCGGCAGGTCCAGCTCCTCGGCCTCGATGAGCAGGTCCGGGGCGGGGTCGCGGCCGTAGAAGTACAGCGGGAAGTCGTCGGGCGGGAAGATCTCGCAGAAGGTGACCGGGGTGGCGGTCCCGGGCACCGCCCCCACGAAGCGGTCGTCCACACCGAACCCGCCGAGCGCCTGGCGGACGAAGCGGCCGAAGGGATCCTCCCCGGTGCGGGTGACGACCGCGGAGGCGCGTCCGTGCCGGGCGGCGGCCACGGCGACGTTGGTCGCGCTACCGCCCAGGAACTTGCCGAAGGACCGCACCGCGTCCAGGCCGACACCGATCTGCTCGGGGTAGATGTCGACACCGACCCGGCCCATGGTGATGACTTCCAGTGGGTCCCCGCCGACGGAACACTGCGTGCTGTCCAAGGTCACTCCTCGCCTCGTTGGTCTGGACCGGTTCGGTTCAGGGCCGGACCTCCGCTACGCGTACGGGGCGGTGTTCTCGGCGGGAGAGGTCGGCGGCGTCGGCCACCAGCACCGCCTCCAGAGCGTCGGACACCGTACAGGGGCTGGGTCCGCCGTCGCGGACCATGGCGGTGAAGGCGGAGATCTCCGCCTCGTAGGCGGGGGTGAAGCGCGACCAGTACTCCTCCCAGGGCGCCTGGCCCGGGAAGGCCGTGGCGGCTTCCGCCGAGCGCAGGGGCGCACGGTCGTCCAGGCCCACCGCGATCGTGGCGCGCGAGCCGGCCACTTCCATGCGCACGTCGTAGCCGCCGCCGTTGTAGCGCGACCCCTGGAGCGTGACCAGGGTGCCGTCGTCCAGGCGCAGGACGGCGGCGGTGGTGTCGACGTCACCGGCCTCGGTGAAGTAGTCCGCGCCCCGGTTGGCGCCGTGCGCGTAGACCTCCGCCACCTCGCGGCCGGTCAGCCAGCGCAGGATGTCGAAGTCGTGCACGTGGCAGTCGCGGAAGATACCGCCGGAGGTGCCCACGTACTCCGCGGGCGGCGGGGCCATGTCGCAGGTCACGGCGTGGATGCGGTGCACGTCGCCCAGTTCACCCGAGTGCACGGCCTCGTGGGCGCGCAGGTATCCGGCGTCGAAGCGGCGCATGAAGCCGATGTGGACCTGGGCTTTGGCGTCCTCGACCTCGTCGCGCACGCGCACGGTTTCCGTGACGGTGGAGGCGACGGGCTTCTCGCAGAAGACCGGGAGTCCGGCGCGGACACCGGCCAGGATGAGGTCGGGGTGGGCGTCAGTGGCGGCCGTGATGATCAGGGCGTCGACGGTGCCGGGGTGGAACAGTTCCGCGACCCGCTCGACGGCCCGGCCGCCCACGCGCAGCGCCGTGCCCCGCGCGCGTTCGGGGTCGGCGTCGGCGAGAACGAGCTCCTCCACCTCGGGCCGCGCGCTCACCGCCACCGCGTGCGCGTGTCCGATGCGTCCGGTTCCCACCAAGCCAATACGCATAGCTCCCCTTGCCTCATCGTGCCTCAGGTCTCACCTGTGTGTCGTGTGCGCCACATGTGGAACCCCATGGTCACGCTGACGGCATATCAGTGTCAACACTTTGTCTAGACATATATACGTCCTAATATCAAGCCATCAGTATGTTGACTACACTGGCCTCGGGAAAACTCCCGCAAAGACACAAAGGACGTGCTCGTGACCCAGACCCCGCTGTCGATCGCCCTGGACCGCAGCAGCCCCGTACCGCTCTACTTCCAGGTCGCCCAGGAACTCGAACACCGCATCCTGGAAGGCGACATACCTGCGGGCACCAAGCTGGAGAACGAACTGCACATGGCCGACCGCCTCGGTCTGTCCCGCCCGACCCTGCGCAGGGCCATCGAGTACCTCGTGGACCGGGGCATGCTGGTGCGCAAACGCGGGGTCGGGACCCAGGTGGTCCGCCCACGGGTGCGTCGGCCGGTCGAACTGTCCAGCCTCTACGACGACCTCGACCGGGTTGGCGAACAGCCGCGCACCGAGGTTCTGCACCTGGAGAAGCAGGCGCCACCGGACGCCGTGGCCGCCCTCTTGGAGGTGGCACCGGGCACCGAGGTGTACGTGATCGAGCGGCTGCGCTACGCCCGCGACGAACCCCTGGCGCTGATGCACAACTACGTGCCCCTCGGCCGGGTGGAGCTCGACCGGGAAAAGCTGTCCCACAGTGGCCTCTACCGGCTGCTGCGCGGGGCGGGCCTGAGCCTGAAGATCGCCTCGCAGAGCATCAGCGCCCGCAACGCGACCGCCGCCGAGGCCAGGGTCCTGGACGAGTCCCGCGGAGCGCCGCTGCTGACCATGGACCGCACCGTCTACGACGACGTCGGCCGCGTCATCGAGGTGGGCTCGCACCTCTACCGCGCCTCGCGCTACTCGTTCGAACTCACCCTGACCGGCTGAGACCGGTTTCCCGGTCTCCGGTCGGCCCACGTCCCGGAAACTCAGGCCACTTCAGCTTGATGCGGCGCGGAACCCCGGAGCGTACACGCCCGGAAAGAAGCGCCCGTCGACCCAGACCCGACGCAGAGTTTCCCACCGTCCGCACTTCGGCCCTCTACGAGGACGCGCGGGTACGGTCCCACACCCGCCCCGCCTACGATCAAGGGCGGGGCGGACACATCGTTGGTCAGGAAGTCTCGCGGTATTGCCCCACCACCCGGCTCGGCTTCGTCAGTGTGCTCGACCACGAAGCTGGTCGTGCAAGTGAGGCTGACACCGGATGCCGTGCAGGGACCGGTGCTCGAGGACGCCATGGCCCCGAGCAACCAGGCCACCGACCAGGCACCGACGCGCGTCGCGCATACGGGTCCGCGTCGACCGGAGCCGTCGAGCCCTCTCTGCACTTCTTCCTCGACCGCTGCCGCGAGGCCTACCTTGAGGAGTTCGACGCGTTCGTGCGGGTCGTCCAGGACGGCCGGGAGCGCTCACCCGGGTTCGCCGACGGGAGGGCGGCCACCGGCCGGACCGTGTCCGTGGCGCCCGCCCCGAGCCAGCCGCTCCGCAGCAGATCGGCATAAAGGGAGCCCCGTGGACTCGGGCGTCCGTTAACGTCGTGCCCGGGTCGGCCGTGGGACTTGACCGCGACTTCCGAGAACTGCCTTCGAAAGCATCCTTCACGCTGATCGCGCCGCCGCTCCCCGGCCGACCCCCTGTCCAGCCGGAAGCCTCCCCATGAGCGACACCTACACCGACCTGTTGGCCTGCGAGGACCTGCTGCTGTTCGCCAGCGCCGCCATCTCCGCCACCGGCCAGCGCGAGTTCCACTCCGCTGCCGGGGACCAGCGACTGTCCCTCGACTTCCTGCACGACTACGTCCACCACAGCCTCCCGGACCTGTACGCGGCCACGCTGGCGCTGCACGTCAACGACCACAACGCCATGCGCATCGTGCACACCCTGCTCTCGCGGCCCCGGACCGACGCCTCCGCGGACGAGCGCGCCCGCGAGAACGCACTCATCCGCCGCCGCCTGGCCCGTACCCCGCCCCAGCGCGTCTACCGGCTCTTCCGCCGTCTGGCCGCGGAGCGGGTCAACAACCGGCGCACGCGGGCCACCATCCGCCACTGGCTGGAGCAGCGCCCGGACCTGACCCTGGACGCGGTGAAGTACCGCAAGGGCCTGCGCGACGCCGCCCGCCACGCCCGCCCGCGCCTGCCCGAGGACGTCGGCCGGTTCCTCTTCTCCTCCCCCAGCGGGCGCCGCCGCCACCGGTACCCGGATTCCCCGTTGCTGCGCGCGCACGGCCGCGCCCACCACTCCGCGCGGGACCTGTACGACCTGCCGTTCACCGTCGCCGAGGGGTTCGCCGCCCGCCACCGGGTCCCCCGAGCCCGCTTCCTGGAACTCATCCGGGAGCGCACCACTGGCGCGGAACGGACACGGCTGACCGACACCGCCCGCCGTGCAGGGGTTGCGCCCTTGGGTGCCCTGGACGACGCGCCTCTGGTCCGGCTGTGCTCGTACGTGCTGGGCCTGGCGCCGCACGAGCGGCGGGAACGGCGGCGCGAACTCGAACACGCGCTGGAGCGTTCGGCCGGGCGCACGGCCGGTGCGCTGGCCGGGACCTGGCCGCCCACCGCGCTGGTCCTGGACGACAGCTACTCGTCGTTCGGCTCCCCCACCAGGCGCAACCGTCCGCTGGCCACCGCCCTGGCCTGCCACTATCTGGTGTCGGTTCTGTCCCCCGGGGCCACCACCCACTGGCTGTCGGGACACACCGACCACCTGACCGTGCGCCCGCTGGGCCCCACCCACCTGGCTGAGCGCATCCTGGACGCCTTGGAGCTCCGCCCCGACCGGGTGGTCGTGGTCTCCGACGGCCACGATTCCGAACCCGCCCTGCTGGCGGACACCCTGCTGCTGTGGCGCCGCCGCCTGGACCCGGGCCATGCCACCACCGTGGTCCACCTCAATCCGGCCTTCGACGCCGACCACCTGGGCATGCGACCGCTGAGCCCGGCCGTGCCCACCATCGGCCTGCACGATCCGGCGACCCTGCCGTCCCTGGTGGAGCTGGCCCGGTTCGGTGCGGGGCACCTCGGCCTGTCCGACCTGCGCGCGCACCTGGAGGCGACCGTCACCGCCTATCTGGAGGACCGTTGATCGCTGAAGGGGTGCGCACCGGCCCCGACCAGCGCTGGGGCAACGTCCGCCTGGTCCCTCTGCTGCGCGGGGAAGGGGTCGAAGGGCTGCGCCTGCACCCGGCGCTGTCGGGGATCACGCCCGACCGCCCCGAGGAAACCCCGGAGGGAGCGGAGAGCCCCGATCCGGAGCCGGTGGCCTACCTGCCGCACGCCTACGTCGCCTCCTGCTGGGGCGACGACCCGCTGCCCGGTGCCGTCTACGGAACCCACCTGCTCTCCCCTTGGGACCGGCCGGACCCCGCACGCGTCCACTTGTCCTCCCGCCGCGGCCAAGTGAGCCGGTTCGAGCGCGACCGGCCCCGGTACCTGCCGTGGCGGTTGAACGTGGAAGGTCACCTGGCACTGCGTTTCGACTCCCCCGACATCGCCTGGGAGCACCTGAACCGCACCCTGCTGCGCACTGGCCGCATGGGCGCCCCCGCCGAGGCCGCCTACCTCGGCCAGGAGATCGGCGATCTGGCCCGGGCGCTGGAGCTGTTCGAGATCCACCCCGAACAGTGCGGGTTGGCGCTCTACGTCACGGACGAACTGGCCGCAGTCCACCTCGCCCCGCATCCGCACGACTACCGGCTCCTGCACCCGTCGCTTCTGCTGGACCTGTTCGGGGAGACTCTGTACACGCGCGGGCTGCTGACACTCGCGGCGCCGTCCCTGTACCAGCCCATCCGCGAGGAGGGGGTTCGGACGCTGGCCGACCTGCGCCGCGCGGTCACCGAGAGCCGCGCCGCATCGGTGAGGAACCACGACGAGCTCATGCTCTCCTCCCTCACCGAGCAGGACAGCACGCTCCGGAAGGCCGGGGAACACGGCGGCTTCATGCTGCGCCGGTTCCGGCCGCCCTTCACCCGGGGCACTGGCCAGTACGTGGGCGAGGTCGTCACGTGTCCGGACGGGCGTACTGCCTACCTGAGCGCCT
Source organism: Nocardiopsis nanhaiensis (assembly GCF_054778635.1). Lineage (NCBI taxonomy): Bacteria > Bacillati > Actinomycetota > Actinomycetes > Streptosporangiales > Nocardiopsidaceae > Nocardiopsis > Nocardiopsis nanhaiensis. The sequence continues at coordinate 35,399 of NZ_BAAGZJ010000006.1, read as the reverse complement.
TCCGCCTGTCCCCCGCCCAGGTCCGCCGGGGCCACCTTCTGCGTGTGCTCGACGAGACCGGGTGGCGGACCGACCTGGCAGCGGAGGCCCTGGGCTCCAGCCACGCGGACCTGCTCACCCGCCTGGAGCGCACCGGCCTGGAACACCTGCTCAACCCGGACGTGCTTCTGCAACACCGGTCCGCGCGCCTGCGCCGTGTGGGACGTCGCGAACCCTGACGGTCAGTGGATTCCGGCGCCCCCGCACACGCTGAGGACCTGGCCGGTGGTGAAGGCGGCGCCCGGCGAGGCCAGGTAGGCGACCGCCGCGCCGACCTCTTCCGGTCGGCCCATGCGCTTGATGGCCTGGCCCTCCAGGGAATAGGCCACCGATCGCGTCATGGCGGTGGCGATCGGCCCCGGGGCGACGGAGTTGCAGGTGATGCCCCAGTCACCGACCTCCTTGGCCACCCACTTGGTCAGGGCGAGCACGCCCCCTTTGGACGCTGCGTAGGCGGGTCCGGAGCGGCCGAGGGACCCGTTCCCGGAGCTCGGACCGCCCATGAACCCGGAGATCGAACTGACGTTGATGATCCTGCCCCGGCCTTGGTCCCGCATGTGCGGATAGACGGCGGCCTGGGTGTAGAGGAAAGCACCGCGCAGATTGGTGTCCAGGTCGCGATTCCAGTGCTCATCACCGATCATCTCCAGGTCGTCGCGGCTCGCGGTGCCGGCGTTGTTGACCACGATGTCCAGCGAGCCGAGGCGCCCAACGGTCCCGGTCACCGATCCCCGCACCTGTTCACGGTCGCGCACGTCGACCCGCGAGTACTCGAACACGGACCCGGGGATGTCGCGCCGCAGCGTTAGGACCTGTTCCTCGGCGTCCGCGACGTCGACGAGCATGACGCTGGCACCCTGTCGGGCCAGGGCCCTGACGATCTCCAGGCCGATGCCCTGTGCGGCACCCGTCACCAGGGCCACGCGTCCGGTCAGATCGAAGGATGTCATTCGTGGTTGCCCTTTCCTAGAAGCCCAGCAGATCGGGAAGCCAGTTGGACACCGCCGGTACGTAGGCGACGATGAACAGGACGATGAGGCCTGCGGCCAGGAACGGTCGAATACCCGAGAGAACCTCGCCGAGCTGGGCTCGCGCGATGCCCGCGGCCACGAAGAGGTTGATGCCGATCGGCGGTGTGATGAGCCCGAGCGCCAGGCTCACGGTCATCATGACGCCGATGGTCGTGACATCGACCCCCACCGCGAGGAGGACCGGGGCGATGATCGGCACCAGCAGGTACAGCGCGGAAACCGCGTCGATGAACGCCCCGATGACGAGCAGGATCACGATCGCGACCAGCGTGATGAGCACGCGGTTCTCGGTGATGGTGAAAAGGAGGTCCGCCACGGAGGTGGCCAGCTCGTTGGAGGTGACCACGTAGGCGAAGACCGATGCGGAGCCGACGATGAACATCACAACGGACGTCTGGAGTGTCGCCGCGACGAAGACCTGCGGAAGCGCGTCGAACCGCAGTTCGCGGTAGACGAAGAGGCCGACCACTAGTGCGTAGCAGGCCGAGGCGATGCCGGACTCCGTCGGAGTGACGACCCCGCTGTAGATTCCCCCCAGGATGATGACGGGGACCAGGAGGCCGGGAAGAGCGCGCACGAACGCCTTCCCCAGACCGCGCATTCCGTCCAAGCGCGCGCCGCCGTCCTCGGTGTCGGCGGCCGCACCTTCCTTGGAGGCGCTGCCGGAGGTCATCGGCGCGGACGTGCCGCCCCCTTTCCGCCCCCGCGCTCCGGCCGCCTCAAGGGTCCGCTCAGCCGTCACCTGTTCTCGGGGCAGGAACAGGCAAGCGATCATGAGGGCCACGGCAAGCATGATGCCGGGGACGACCCCGGCCATGAAGAGCCTGGCGATCGACACCCCCGCGAAGTCGCTCACGATGACCGCGAAGATGATGAAGGTGATGCTCGGTGGCAGGATGATCCCCATCGAGCCCGCGGTCGCCAGGAGGGAGGTCGCGTGGCGGGTCTGGTAGCCGTGCCGGACCAGGGCCGGGATCAGGATGGCGCCGATCGCCGCCACGGTCGCCGGTCCGGAACCGGCGATCGCCGAGAAGAGGAAGGTCGCCACAATGGCGACGAAGGCGAGTCCGTGTTTACGGGCCCCCACACAGGCTTGGGCGAAGTCCACCAGCCGTTTGGAGATCCCGGCCTTGATCATGAGGACGCCGGTCAGAATGAAGAACGGGATGGCCAGCAGGGTCTCGGCAGCGGCTGAGGCGTAGAAGACACTCGGCACGATGGACAGTTCAGCGAAGCCGCCCATCGCGATGAGCCCGGCCACCGCCGACAGCCCGAGGGCGAAGGCCACCGGAACGCCCAGCAAGAGGAGAACGAAGAAGGTGCCGAAGAGTACGAGGGCGATCATCGCTGCGCTCCTTCGTCCGCGGTTTCGATGGGATCGACGGTGTTGTCGGCGCCAGCCATACGGATGCTGACGACGGCCGCCTGGATCGCGCGTACCGAACCCAGGACCCCGCCGACCGGCAGCGCGAGGGTGAACAGCCAGTGCGGAATCCCGATCGCGGGCGTGGCCCGGCCGAGCTCGACCTGGTGAACGACGAGCTGCGTACCGTAGGCGATGAACACGGCGAGATAGGCGAGCACGGCGACGGTGATGAGAACCGTCATGGCCGCCCTGGCGGTGCCGGTCGTCCTGTCGTACAGGAGGCTGAAGCCGAGGTGGGCGCCTTCACGCAGACCGATGACCGACCCGATCATGATGAGCCAGACGGCGAGGTTGACGGTGATCTCGCTGGTGAATGCGAGTGACCCACCGAGGAAGTAGCGGCTGACGACGTTCAGGAGCGCCAGGGTCGCCACGGCCGCGAAGACAGCGGTCGCCAGGGCGTTCTCGACGTGACGGAGGGCATTGTCGAGCATGGTTACTCCTGGGGGCGCACGGCGTCGGTGAGTTGCTCGCCCCACACCGACTCGTACTCTTCGTGAAGGGGGCGCAGGGTGTCCTGGAAGGCGGCGATCTGTTCGTCGTCCAGGGTGATCACCTCCATGAGTTCGGCTTGCTCCGCCAGCTGTGACTCCTCCAAGTCCCGGTTGCTCGCGACCTGGAGCTCGTTGGCCTCCGCGGCGGCACCCCGCACGATCTCCTGGTCCTCGGGGGGCAGGGATTCGAAGAGGTCCTGGTTCATCCCGAGCACGAGCGGGTCGTACACGTAGTTCCACACCGTGAGGTGGTCCTGGACCTCTTCGAGCCCGGCCGAGGAGATCACGTCCATCGGGTTCTCCTGGCCGTCGATGGTCCCCTGCTGCAGTGAGGTGAAGACCTCGGCGAAGTTCATCGTCGCCGGGTTGGCGCCCAGCTCCTGGTACATATCGGTGAACAGGCCGATGCCGGGGATACGGACCTTGATGCCTTCAAGGTCCTCGGGGGCCCGGATCGGGCGGGTGTTGTTGGTGACCTGGCGGAATCCGCTCTCACCGAAACCGAGCATCTCGACGCCCCGCTCTGCGGCGAGCTCGGTGTAGGCGTCCAGTGCTCCCGACTCGATGGCCTCGTCCGCCTCGGTGTAGTCGGTGTAGAGGAAAGGGGCGTTGATCGCACCGAACCGCGGGTCGATCCCGGCGTAGATGATGGTCGAGTTATAGGAGAAGTCCTTGTCACCGCGCATGAGCTGTTCGACCCCCGCGGCGGGGTCCCCGGCGGAGAGCTGTTCGTTGGGGAAGATCCGGATGCTCATTCTCCCGTCGGACCGCTCCTCCACCAGTTCGGCGAAGTGTTCGGCACCCTCGAACCAGGTAGAGGTGGTACCGACGGTGACGGTCATGTCCCAGACGTAGCGGGCCCCGCCGTCGTCCGCCGTGGCGTTGACGCCGCAGGCCGTGAGTGTCAGGCAGCCCGCCATGACGAGGCCCGGCACTCTCAAACTCACCTTCATTCGATGGCTCCCTAGGTCACCCCGTCACCCGCCGCTCGAGTGGGACCAAGTGGTGCTGACGCGGTGCATCCGCGCCATGTGGTCGCGGGTGATAGCGATCTGCTGGCCCGGATAGCCACGAGTATGCAGTCAATGTGACCGGGGTCACGACCGCCGGGTGTCGAGATTTCCGGAAACCGGTTCCTCGCTTTGTCGAAACACGGAGTTCACCGCGGCGTCGTGCCCGGTTCGGGGACGGGGCACGGGGCCTTCGACCAGTTCGAGCAACCGCAGTCCCAGGTGGAAGCTGAGGCGGACGCCGCCGTCCGAGAAGTCCGACCGGGTGATGTTCTCGATCTGCCGCAACCGGTAGTACAGGGAGGTCCGGTGGATATGCAGCTCCGAAGCGGCCGACGGACTGGAACCCGCGTGTTCGAGATAGGCACGGAGCGTCTCCACGAGCGTCCCGTGCGGGTCCCTGGCGGTCAGCTCCCGAAGGCCGTCGGGGATCAGTGCGGGGGTGAGGTGATCGGCTGGGACGGCCAACAGGGTTCGGTACACACCCAGTTCGGACCACAGGGCGATGCCCCCGGTCGCGGCCACGAGGCGGGCCCCGCGTACCGCGGTCTCCGCCTGCTCCCGTGAGGACCAGGCTTGGTCGATGTCTCGGGTGGGCCCTCCGACGCCGACGACGCACCACGCGGACCCGCCGAGGAAGCCGTGCACGTCGTGCCTCGCCGAGGCCGCCCTGCGCCGCGCCTCGTCATCCCCGCACTTCCTGTTGGTGGTGTACAGCATGACGGCCCGGTTTCCTCGGATGAAGAAGGAGAGCTCCTGTTCGCGGCCTCTCGTGACCGACGTGAGGGCGGCACGGAGAGCGGTGTCGACCTGGGCGGGCTCCGCGTCCGGGGCCTCTATCACGTCCACGACGCTCACCTGCGCGTACCGGGCCTCCTTCAACCAGCCGTTGCGCTCAAGGGCCCGACGGCTGACGGCGCGCTGTGCATCCGCGGGGCCGAGGAACCCTTCCAGGGCGGCCTCGTGCTCGGCCGCACGCCCCTTGTTGGCACCGGTATCCCGGCTGAGTACCGCGGCCATGGCCGACACGGCCTCCCCGATGGTCCGGACCTGCTCGTCACTGAGCGAGTCATCCGGGTTGATCACCGTGAGCAGGCCCAGCAAGGTGTTGCGCCAGCGGACCGGCGCACAGTAGCGCGCTTTCATACGCAAGTCAGGACGGGCCGGAACGATCCCCGGCTCGGTCCACATGGTGATCCCCTGATCGAGCAGGTGACGGATCGCCTCGGTCGAGGCGACTCGTTGGAGGATCGCGTGCACGCGTACCTCGTCCTGTTCACCGAAGTGCCGACTCGCGCACAGCACGTGGAGTGAGGGGTCGTTGACCGCGACGGACCGGCCGATCTCGTCCGCTAGGGCATCGACGATGCGCTGCAGTTCGTTCTCTCCCATGCTGGCCTACCGTGCGTGCTCTGGTACCGCACACCTCCTTCCGGCGTCTCATATTAGAAGCGCTGAACATGCTTTTTCTACGGATAGAGGAAGGTTGTTCCCACCCTTTCGACTCCCGGAGGTGTCCTGGTCGGCGGGAAGGTGCAGATACTTGCCCCAAAGCGCACGCTGGACCAGAGGGTGCACGGCAATGCGTACCACCACCCCGGTGCGCCGCCGCCCCGCGGAGGAGGAACACCATGATCCAGTTCCGTGACGGAACGGAACAGCCACGCCGCGAGGCCCTCGACCATCCAGGTCCGCGGGCGGCTGACCGCCTCACATCGGTGAGCGCGCACACCTTCGCCCGGCGTGTACGCCTACCGGCCGGAAAGCGGCTCCTCGACGCGCTCGCGGAGGTCGTCGATGCAGTGGGCTGTACCAGCGCCCAGGCCGAGATCATGGGCGGCACTCTGGACCGTGTCAGCTACAGCACGCCCGACGCGGCTGCGAGCAGCTCCTCCGCGGTCGGTTTCAGCCCGGTCAAGGAGGCGGTCGCACCGGCCCAGCTGGTCACTGCCTCAGCCACGCTCGGACACCGCGAAGGGCGCAGGTTCATGCACTGCCACGCCGCCTGGTTGGACTCCGAGGGGGAGCTGCACGCCGGGCACCTGTGGCCCGAGACCACAGTGGGCGCTGTGCCCGTCCACGCGGTCGTCCACCTCTTGCCGGGGGTGGATCTGGTCAGCGAAGAGGATCCCGAGACCGGCATGCCCGTGTTCACACCGCGAACGGGGACGCACCACAGTGTGGTCGGCAGCGCGGACCCCACGGCGAGGGCTGTCCTGTCCCGGGTCCGGCCGGGCGAGGAGATCACGGGGGCGGTCGAAGAGGTCTGCCGCCGCCACGGCTTCGACCTGGCCGTGGTCCACGCCAGCCTCGGGAGCCTCATCGGCGCAGACCTGCACCGGAGAGACGGCCTCGTCTACGTGGACGGACCCGCGACCGAGGTCGTCAACGCCACGGGGACGCTGCGCGCGACGGACTGCGGCGGGTTCGACGGCGAGCTGTCCACCGTCCTCGTCGACCGGCACGGGGCGGTCCACGCCGGACGCCTGGCCCGCGGCCGCAACCTCGTGGCCGTCACCTTCGAACTATTGGTAACCGAGGAGACTCCGGGTGGCGAACATGGGTGACCGGTTGGCGGGTAAGGTCGCGCTGGTCTTCGGCGCGGGATCGAGCGGTGAACGGGTCAGCAACGGCCGGGCGGCGGCCCTGACCTTCGCCCGGGAAGGCGCCAAGGTCGCTGCCATCGACGTCGACGCCGACCAGGCCCGGCGCACGGCGAAGGAGATCACGGCCGAGGGCGGCAGTGCCGTCGCCCTGACAGCCGACGTGACCGCCGAGGACCAGGTTCAGGCGGCCGTGGGCGCGGCCGAGGAACTCCTGGGCACGCCCTCGGTCCTGCACAACAACGTGGGGTTCGCCCAGATGGGTGACCTGACAGAACTAGGTCTGCGGGATTGGCAGGCTGCACTCGACATCAACGTGACGAGCATGTTCCTGACCTGTAAGCACGTCGTACCCCGCATGGTCACCGCCGGCGGCGGAGCGATCGTCAACGTGTCGTCCGTCGCCGCGATCCGCGCCGTCGGCTATTCCTACCCCGGCTACAGCGCAGCGAAGGCGGCCGTCAACCAGCTCACGGTCTCGTTGGCGCTGCGCTACGCGCGTGACGGTGTACGTGTCAACGCGGTCGTACCCGGCCTGATCGACACTCCGATGGTCACCAATCAGGTCGCCTCGGGGGAAGAGAGCCAGCGGCGACGCGACGAGGCCAGCCCCACCGGGCGGATGGGCAGCCCGTGGGACGTCGCCGCGGCGGCGCTCTACCTCGCCTCCGACGAGGCGGCCTACGTCAACGCAGTGGCACTCGCCGTGGACGGAGGGCTCTCCCAGCGGTGCGTCTGAGCCCGGCCGGTCCGGGGGCCGCGTGGCACGTCGCACGCGACCCCGGCGGCCAGCGGCGCATCCAGGGCGTTCACCTCACCGATCAGGTGTGCGCACTCACTCGCGCTTGGGGATCCCATCCGGCGTCCTCCAACAGGCCGCGAATGGTCCGCTTGACGACCTTGCCGTACCCGGACTTGGGCAGGTCTGACCACAGGAGGAAGTGCCGGGGAAGCTTGTAGCGGGCAAGGCGGCCGTCGAGCCACTCCCGGAGCTCGTCAGGGGAGGGAGCGGCACCGGGCTTGGGGACGCACACCGCCACACCGACCTCGCCCCAGTCGGGGTCGGGCATGCCCAGGACCGCCGCCTCCGCGACCCCGGGGTGAAGCAGGAGCTTCTCCTCTATGTCGCGGGGGTGGATGTTCGATCCACCGGAGATGTACATGTCCGAAGCGCGGCCCGTGACGTACAGGTACCCCTCCTCGTCCAGCAGGCCCAGGTCCCCGGTCCGGAACCACCCGTCGCGGAACCCGGCGGCGTTGGCGGTCTCGTTGTCCAGGTACCCGGAGAAGACCGCCGGTCCGGCGACACAGATCTCCCCCTGTTCACCCGCGCTCAGCTCACGTCCGTCCCCGTCCTGGACGCTGATCTGTATACCGGTCCGCGGACGGCCGCACGTACCGATGCCCACGCCCTGGGGCCGCGGTCGCCCGTGCTCGCCGGGGGTGAGCACGGTGATGTTCCCGGTGACTTCGCCAAGGCCGTAGTACTGAACGAGCACCTCGCCCAGGACATCCCGCGCGCGCTCCTGGTCGGCGTCGTACATGGGAGCCCCCGCGTAGACCACGTAGCGCAGGCTGGAGTGGTCGTGGCGGCCGACAGCCGGGTGCTCCACAATCCGTTTGAGGATGGTGGGGACGGTGAACACGTTGGAGACGCGCTCGCGCTCGACCAGCCGCCAGACCTCTTCGGCGTCGAACCGCGCGGAGGAGGTCAGCACAGAGGCCGCGCCCCTGGCCACCTGGGGCAGCAGGTGGATACCCGACCCATGCGACAGCGGTGCCACTACCAGGGACACGTCTTCGTGGGTCGTCGCGGGCATCAGGTCGGCCAGGTGATTGGTGATCACGAACCCCATCTGGTCGTGGGTGAGGACCGCGGCCTTGGGTGTTCCGCTGGTACCGGAGGTGAAGAAGTACCAGCACGGATCGTCCACCCCCACACTCGCGTCCGCCAGATCGGAGGCGGCCACGGAGGCGACCGCGTCGCCATCGCCCGCCTCAGCCCCGATCAGGAGTGTGCCCGCAGGCAATCCGTGGGCGTCGGCTACAGCTTGAGCGTGTTCGGCGAGGCCGCGATGGCACAGGGCCGCCTTCGGGCGGCACACACCCGCAATGGTCGCCACCTCCGACGGGGTGAGCCGCGCGTTGGTGGGCGCCAACACCGCACCGAGACGCCACACGGCGAACATGGACTGGACGAACTCGACGTGGTTCGGGCTGTGCAGCAGGACGCGGTCACCGTGGCCGACACCGCGCTCGCGCAGTTCCCGAGCGAGCCCGCTCGCCGCCCGGTCGAGTTCGCGCCAGGTCCACCGTGCTTCGCCACTGACCAGGGCAGTGGATTCGGGAAGCCTGCGCGCGGTCTGGGTGAGCAGGTGCGCGAGGTTCACCGCGCGGTCCGTTCGACGCCTCATCGCTGCCCCTCCAGGACCGACGCGTAGTTGGCGACCGCGGCACCGCCCATGTTGAACACACCCGCGAGTCCTGCGCGGGGCAACTGCATCCCCTCAGCCTCGCCGGTGAGCTGCATTGCGGCCATCACGTGCTGCGACACTCCGGTGGCTCCGATCGGATGCCCCTTGGACTTGAGCCCGCCGGACACGTTGGTGGGAAGTGCGCCGGTCCGATCTGTGACACCGTCGGCGATCACCTCGGCTCCCTGACCGGGTGCCGCGAGCCCGAAGGCCTCGTACTGGAGCAGTTCGGCCAGGGTGAAGCAGTCATGGGTCTCGAGCAGGTCGAGATCCAACACGGAGAGCCCCGCACCCTCCAGGGCCGCGGAGAAGGCCTCGGCGGCTCCGTCGAACCGCAGCGGATCATCGCGACGGCTCAGGCGCAGGGGCGCGTTGGCCTGGGCGCGGGCCCGGACGGTCACGGCGCGTCGTGCCGCGCGGGCGACGTCGGGCACCGCCACGACCACGGCCGCGGCTCCGTCGGAGATCATCGAGCAGTCGGTACGAAGGAGGGGGCCGGCCACTCGCGGGTTCCGCTCAGACTCGGTCGTGCAGAAGTCCACTCCCAGGTCCTTGCGTACGTGGGCAAAGGGATTGGCCACCCCGTTGCCGTGGTTCTTCGCCGCGATCGACGCGAGTGCCTTGCGCGGATCCCCATACCGGTCGGCGTACTGACCGGCCAGTGACCCGAAGATCCCGGCGAAGCTGCCCGCCCCGGCTTCGGTCCGCCGGTGGGAGGCCGCCAGGAGGACGTCGCCCGTCCGTTCCGAGGGCACAGCCGTCATCTTCTCCGCGCCGACGACGAGTGCGGTACGCCCGCGCCCGGAGTCGAGGTGGTCGAGCGCAGCGAACAGCGCCGCGCTCCCGGTCGCGCAGGCGTTCTCCACACGAGTGGCCCGTGTTCGAGCCAGTTCGGGCAGGGCGGTGCCGACGAGGGCCGCCTCGAATCCCTGTGCGGAGAAACCGTTGTTGAACACTCCGACGTAGACAGCGTCGATATCGGACGGTTCCAGGCCCGCGTCGCGGATCGCGTCCGGGGCGACCTCAGCGACCAGGTCCTCCACGTCCGTGTGCGCTGACTTGCCGAACCTGGTGTGGGACCAGCCGATGATACTGGGCGGTGCTGACATGCTCGACCTCCGTGGAAACCGCGGTCTGGTAGGTCGAGTCTCGAATGTGAGCGGCCTTGAGAACACCGCGCTCAGTCGGGAGTTCAGGGCATCGCTTCCTCGTTCTGTAGGAATACCCGCCCACGGGTACGGGGCGAAAATGTCCCTCACCCCGTCCACGACGATCACAGCCCCAGCATGAGGACGCCTCCCGAGACGACGGCGAAGGCAAGCACGATGAACCGGAGTGTGGACGCGTCTACTCGGTGGTGCAGGAGACGGCTCAGCCATACCCCTGCGGCCAGGGCGGGCAGGACCAGCGCGGCCGACCGGAACTGTTCCGTGTGCACCTGTCCGGCGGCGCCCAGCACGGCCAGGGAGACGACCTGACCGACCAGGAAGCAGGCACAGATGGTGGCGCGCATCTCCGCCGGCGGGCGGTGCTGGTACGCGAGGGCCAGGGGCGGGCCGCCGATTCCGGTCGCGGTCTCGGTGACACCGGTGACGGCCCCGGCGGCGAGGAAGGTCCTCCGGCCGGGGACGAACACGGGGGCTGCGAGGCTCACCAGGGCGGCGAGGACCATGGACAGCCCGACCAGGAACTCCAGCGATCGTTCGGAGACCGCGGCGAGCAGGAGGACACCGGCCGGCGTGGTGGCCAGACGGGCGATCGTGATCCAGCTAGCCCCTCGGAGGTCCAGCGCCTCCCGCTCGCGCCAGGCGATGTACAGGTTGAGCGGGACCATGACGGCCAGCAGGAACCCCGGGAGGAGCTCCGGAGCCGCCATTCCCACGACGGGCGCCACGATCAGGGCGAAGCCCAGGCCGCTCGTCCCCTGGACGAACGCCGCGACCGCGACCGTCGCCGCGAGCAGGACGAGGAAACCGCCGGTCATCGTGCCGTGTTCCGGTGACGATCCCGGTGTTCGGCGAAGACCGCGGTGATCAGGTTGCGGTCGTCCGGCCGCCCGAGTTCCCTTGGCATGCCCCGGGAGCGTGCCAGCTCCGGCGTGTCCGTGTCCAGCCGGGGTGGGCCGGCGGCCCGTTCGGCTCCGCCCCTGAGAAGGAGCCGAGCAGACGGCCGGACCAGGTCAGTACAGGCACGCACTTCGGTACAGGCGCGCACCCGACAACCAGGTGCCGCGTTCGGTGATCTCGGCGATCTCCATGGGGTCGACCGCGCGCGGGTCGCGGTCCAGCCACACCAGGTCGGCGAAGGCACCCGTGCCCAGGGTCCCCCAGGACGTCTCGGCACCGGCCTGGTAGGCGACGCCGGACGTGTAGGCGCGCAACGCCTCCTCCGCGGTCAGGCGCTCGTGCGGCAGCCACCCCTCCTCCGGGTCGCCGTCGAAGGTGCGGCGGGTGACCGCCACCTGGATCCCGTCCAGGGGGCGCTCGCTGCTCACCGGCCAGTCGCTGCCGAAGCTGATCGGCACCCCGGCGCGCAGCAGCGTGGCCGTCGGGTACTGCAGCGCGGCCCGGCGCTCGCCCAGGCGCGGGACGGTCAGGACGGTCTGCAGGGGGTCGGGCTGGGACCAGTAGGGCTCGAAGTTGGCGATCACCCCCAGTTCCCGGAAGCGCGGCAGGTCGTCGGGGTCCACCAGCTGGGTGTGCGCGATAACCGGGCGGCGTTCGCGGCCGGGTTCGCGCTCGCGGGCGTGGGCCACCGCGTCGAGGGCGATGCGGATCCCCGCGTCACCGATGGCGTGGATGTGGATACCGAAACCGAGGCGGTCGAAGGCGGCCACCGCTTCGGCCAGTTCGGCGGCCTCCCACACCGGCATCCCGTGGGAGTGGGGGCAGTCCGCGTAGGGGGCCAGCAGGGCGGCGGTCCCGGACTCGATCACCCCGTCGGCGAAGAACTTCACAGTCCGGGCGGTGAGCATGTCCCGCGCCCCGGGCTCCGCGCGGACCCGTTTCCGCAGTTCGGGGAAGGTGCGCAGCTGTTCGCGCCAGCGGTTCGGGGAGGCGCGCTGGGCGAGGTCGACGCGGGTGTTGAGCGTGCCCTGCCGGGCGGCGGCCAAGTACACCTCGGCCAGGTCGGGCTCGACCCAGGCGTCCTGGTACCAGGTGAGCCCGCTCCGCGCGTAGCGCTCACCCGCCAGGGCCAGGGCTTGCGCGCGGGCTTCCGGTCCCGGGTCGGGCACCAGGTCCATGACCAGGTTCACCGCGCCCCACTCGCGCAGGGTCCCGGCCGGGCTGCCGTCCTCGCGGCGCACGATCTCACCGTTGGCGGGGTCGGGGGTGTGCTCGGTGATCCCGGCCCGGCGCAGGGCCTCGGAGTTGACCCACACGGTGTGGTAGTCGGCGGCCCGCAGGACCACGGGGCGGTTCGGGACGGCGGCGTCCAGCCAACGGGCGTCAAGGACCCCGTCGGCGACGATCGCGGGGTCGTAGCTGCCGCCGACGATCCACTCGGCCTCCGGCCGCTCCGTCGCCCACGCGCCGACCGCGTCGACGATCGCGCGGGGGTCGGTCAGCTCGCCCACGGGCGGCCCCTGGGCCTCCATTCCGCCGAAGACCGGATGGGCGTGACCGTCGCCGAAAGAGGGCATGAGCAGGCCGCCCTCCAGGTCGATGACCTCCGCGGCCCGCGAGCGCTGGGCCGCGGCCTCGTCCCCGAGGGCGATGATCCGGCCGCCCGAGGCGGCCAGCGCGGTGGTGTCGCCGCGCCCCGTCCGCACGGTGCCTCCGGTCCAGAGCGTCACGTCCTCCATACGGCCCCTCCATTATCTGAACGATCGTTCGAAGAACTGTAACCGCTGTGGCCCCCAGCACACCAGGGGTGTAGGGGCGCTAGGATCGATGCGGTCGACCGGGGGGAGGAACATGGCTCGGCCCCGGAACCAGGAGCGGCAGCGGCGCACCCTGCTCGACGCCGCCACCTCCGCGATCGCCGAACGCGGCGCGGACGCGCTCTCGGCGCGCCAGGTCGCCGCCCGGGCGGGCGTCTCCCCGCCCACGGTCATGTACTACTACCCGCGCATGGACGACCTGGCCGCCGCAGTCCGCGACGACGCCGTACGCCGTTTCTGCGTCGCCCGCGAAGAGATCGCGGCACGGACCGAGGATCCCGCCGCGCTCCTGGTCGCGCTGGCCGCGGCCGGACTGCCCACCGGCAGGGACGACACGCTCGTCGCCGCCGTCGTGCGGATGTTCGGCATGGCCCGCACCGATGAGCGGCACGCACAGGCGGTGACCGCCTTCTGGGACCGCCAGGTGGGGATGTTCGAGCAGGTGGTGACCTCCGGGGCGGAGGCCGGGGTGTTCGCTCCGCGCCTTCCCGTGCGCACCGTGGGCGAACACCTGGTCGCCTTGGAGGACGCGTACGGCATCCAGATCGTCACCGGCGACGGATCCATGGGGCGCGCACGGGCGCTGGACCTGGTGTGCGCCTATGCGGAGGCGGTCCTCGGCTGCCGGTTCCCGCGCACCTGAGCCAGCGCCAGGCCCAGCCCTCCCCCGCTCACCGCAGGGTCAGGCTTCCGCGCACGTCGAGGCGCGCACCCGGAGGTCGATCGGTATCCGCGCGGCCGGGCCTGGATCCGAGGGCGCCCCGTTCTCGAGCACGTCCAGCAGCGCCCGCAGCCCTTCGGCGCCCAGGGTGCGCGGGTGCAGGTCCAACGCGGTGATCTGTGGTGACGAGAGGCGCAGCGCTGTGCTGTCGACGCAGGACGCCACCAGCAGGTCCTCTCCCGGCCGACGGCCCATCTCGCGGGCTGCCGTCACCGCCGCGAGCGCGCCCCCGTCGGGCGCGGCCACGAGCGCGTCCGGCGCGTCGGCCCTTCCCAGCAGCTCACGGGTGGCCCGGGCCATGTCGTCGGCGGTCGCCGCGAACGGGACCTCCGCCACGCCTGGTTCGATGCCCCGCTCGCGGCACCAGTCACGGTGGGCCTCCCGCAGGGCGCGGCCCCAGGAGGAGGACGGCCCGGGCGCCACGAGCGCGGGCCTGCCCGCCCCCTGTTCGGCCAGGTGGTCCAGCAGGAGGCGGGTACCGCGGCGGTGGTCGGAGGAGACGGTCGCGGCGGGCGCGGGCAGCTCCGGTGGCACGTCCTCGCCGGAGACCACGGGACGGCGGTCCTCCAGGAGGGCGGCGACAGCGGGATCGTCGGCCAGCGGGTCCACTAACAGGAAACCGTCGACGTGCAGCGACCCGGGGGCCTGCTCCGCCTGCCGGGAGGAGACCAGGGTGACGCTGAGTTCGCCGCGCTGGGCGGCGTCGACGGCACCGAAGGCGACTTCCATGTAGTAGGCGAGCGAGGAGGTGTGGCGGGGCAGGAGGAGCCCCACTGCCCCGGAGCGCTCCTTGCGCAGGTTGCGCGCCCCGACGTGGACCTCGTAGCGCAGATCCCTGGCGGCGGCGCGCACCCGGTCGCGGGTGGCCTGGGAGATCCGCCCGCCTCCGGAGAGGGCGAGGGAGGCGGTCGTGCGCGACACCCCCGCATGTCTGGCGACGTCCTTGAGGGTCACTGCGGGGTCCTTCGGCACGGTCACACCGTAACAGCGCCGGTCAAAGTTTCCGCCCAGTAGGCGTTGACACCGCCCGGAGCGTTGCATCTAAACTCCTGCACCACGCAGTGCGGAATCGATTCATCACAGGTCACGCCAGGGCCCGGCGCGATCCCGACCGTTGTGCCGAACGTGCAGACCCAAGCGGCTCCCCACCGCCACACCGCCTGACCCACCGGCCCGCGTTCCGGGCCAGAGAGGCTGACCCCCTTGAGCTCCACCACCGCACCGGGCTCCACCGGCCCCGGCCTGCGCCGGGTGCTGGGCGTGCCCGCCCTCGTCCTGTTCGGCCTCGTCTACATGGTGCCGCTGACCGTCTTCACCACGTACGGCCTCGTCACACAGATCACCGGCGGTCGCGTCCCTGCCGCCTACCTCATCACCTTGGCCGTCATGGCCTTCACCGCGCTGTCCTACGCCCGGATGGTGCGCGCCTTCCCGTACGCGGGATCGGCCTACACCTACACGCAGAAGTCGTTCGGCCCGGGGCTGGGCTTCATGGCGGGCTGGTCGCTGCTCCTGGACTACCTGTTCCTGCCGACGATCAACTACCTCCTCATCGGCATCTACCTGAGCGCGGCCATCCCCGCCGTGCCACCGTGGGTGTTCATCCTCGCGGCTATCGCCCTGGTGACCGCACTCAACATCGTCGGCATCGTGTCGGTGACCCGGGCCAATTTCGCGATCATCGCCGCCCAGGGCCTCTTCATCGTCGTCTTCCTCGCGCTCGGCCTCGGTTCGCTCTCCGGGCACGTCGACCTGCTGGCCCCCTTCACCGGGGACGGAACGGTGGCCGAGAACGCCGCCCTGTTCACCGGCGCCGCGGTGCTGTGCCTGTCCTTCCTGGGCTTCGACGCGGTCTCCGCGCTGGCCGAGGAGGCCAAGGACGCCCGCCGCGACGTGCCGCGGGCTATCGTCATCGCGACCATCAGCGCCGGACTCCTCTACGTCCTGCTGTCCTACGTCGCCCAGTTGGTGTTCCCGTCCAACGACTTCACCGACGTCGACTCCGGTGCGCTCGACGTCATGCTCGCGGCGGGCGGGCAGCTCCTGGCGACCCTGTTCACTGCCGCCTACATCGCCGGCTGCCTGGGCTCGGCGGTGGCCTCGAAGGCCTCGGTGTCGCGCATCCTGTTCTCGATGGGCCGCGACGGCGTGCTGCCCACCCGCGTGTTCGGGCGGCTGTGGGCCCGCTTCGCCACCCCGGTCGGGGCGATTCTCGTGGTCGCTGCGGTCTCGCTGATGGCCGTGGTGGTCGACCTCGCCCTGATCGCGGAGATGATCAGCTTCGGCGCGCTGGCCGCCTTCTCCGCGGTGAACCTGTCCGTGGTCAAGCACTACTACATCGACCAGCGGCGCCGCGACGGCGTGCGCGACACGGTCGTGTACCTGGTCCTGCCCGGGACGGGCTTCCTGCTGACGGTGTGGCTGTGGACCAGCCTGGCCCCGTTCACCCTGCTCATCGGGCTCGGGTGGATGGCTGTCGGGCTCGGCTACCTGGCCTGGGTCACCCGAGGGTTCCGACGGTCGGCGCCCACGCTGGACCTGACCGAGAACGCGGAACCAGCCGACCGGGGCCGGTGAGGGACGGCAGAGAACAGTGACCGGCGGCCCCGCCGGAACGCGGGGCCCGGTGGGGCGCCCTGGGTTACTCCCCCGGTCGGCCCGCCCAACAACCCGTCAGCGCAGCTGTCTGCGAGGTTGAGGGCGCACAGGTCCAGCACGATGGTGGCCCTGAGCGACTCGTTGAGCTCAGTGCGCGGGCCCCAGACCACCACCTGGCGGCTGACCCCCAGCAACGTGGTCGGTTCGTTCGTCCGGGAACGGTCGAGCGCCCGGGTTGCGGCCAGGGCATCAACGGGGCCTGCCTCGACACGTCCTGGAAGTGGTGAGCCCTCGGAGTCCGCGGGTCGGCGTCCGGGCACCGGAACCCTCCCGTCCCGTCGCCGTCAACGGCCTCGGCGTGTGTTGAGCCGGGCGGCCCGGCGGGTCAGGTGGTCGCGCTCGGCGAGGTTGGGGGCCTTCCGGGCCGCCTCGGAGTACAGCCGTGCCGCCGTCGCCAGGTCGCCGTCGCGCTCGTGCAGGTGGGCCGCCACCGCCGCGTAGCGGGGCAGTGCTTCGTCCAGTTCCCCGAGCGCGGCCAGTCCGGCACGAGGGCCGTCGGCCTCGCCCACGGCCACAGCGCGGTTGAGGCGGACGATCGGGCTGTCGGTCAGGCGCGCGAGTTCGTCGTACCACTCGACGATCTGAACCCAGTCGGTCTCCTCGGCGGTGGGGGCGTCTGCGTGGAGCGCCGCGAGAGCGGCCTGGGCCTGGAACTCGCCCAGCCGGTCGCGGGCCAGGGCCGCCTGCAGGATGCCGACGCCCTCGGCGATCGACCCGGTGTCCCACTGGCGGCGGTCCTGCTCGGCGAGCGGCACCAGGCTGCCGTCGGGCGCGGTCCGGGCGTCGCGCCGTGCGTGGTGCAGGAGCATGAGGGCGAGCAGTCCCGCCACCTCGGGGTGGTCGATCACGGCCGCGAGCTTCCGGGTGAGCCGGATGGCCTCGGCTGCGAGGTCGACGTCGCCGGAGTAGCCCTCGTTGAAGACCAGGTAGAGGACGCGCAGGACGGTGGCGACGTCGCCGGGCCGGTCGAACCGCACACCGGAGACAGTGCGTTTGGCCCGGCTGATGCGCTGCGCCATGGTCGCTTCGGGCACCAGGTAGGCATGGGCGATCTGGCGGGTGGTCAGCCCGCCGACGGCGCGCAGTGTGAGCGCGACCGCGGAGGACGGTGTCAGCGACGGGTGGGCACACAGGAAGTAGAGCTGGAGCGTGTCGTCCAGCGCGGTGGCGGGCCCGGGCTCCGGCTCCTCCTCGACGAGGTCCTCTCGTCGGCGGCGGGCGGTCTCGGCGCGGGCCGCGTCGAGGAACCGGCGCCAGGCCACGGTGATCAGCCAGCCTTTGGGGGCCCTCGGCGGGTCGCCCGGCCAGGTCCGGACCGCCTCCACCAGCGCGTCCTGCACGGCGTCCTCGGCCGCCGCGAAATCTGCGCCGCGGCGGACGAGGATGCCGAGCACGCCCGGTGTGAGGCTCCGGAGCAGGACGTCGTCCATCTCAGGTCATTCCGTGATGGTGGGCGGCTCGGACAGGAACGGGCGCAGCTCGAGCCACTCGTAGAGCGGTTCCCCGCCCGCGCCGGGGGCTGCCGACAGCTCTCCGGCCAGCTCGAGAGCGCGCTTGTAGCTGTCGACGTCGATCACCATCCACCCGGCGATGAGGTCCTTGGTCTCGGCCAAGGGGCCGTCGGTGACCGGCGGGCGGCCTTCGCCGCCGTACCGGACGAACTGCCCTTCGGGGGCGAGCGCCTGGCTGTCGACGTACTCTCCGGTCTCCTCGAGCCGGTCCGCGAAGTCCTGCATGAACTGGACGTGGTCCGAGATCTCCTTGGGCGTCCACTGGTCCATGGGCACGTCGTTGCCCGGGGCCGGGGCGCCGCGGTAGTGCTTGAGCAGCAGGTACTTGGCCATGACGGTTCTCCTCGGTTCTGGTACGACCCATTGTGGTCGCGTTCACCCTGGGACGGAGCCCACCACGCGTTCTCGACGTCCGCGGGCATGGGTCCGTGTCCAGTGCCTGTGACCGCACGGAGCGATACGGAAAACCGGTTGCGGGGACCGTGCAACACCAGCACGATGGCGTGCGCGGAGCACACGATGGCCATCGCTTCCAGCCCCTGGGCCACCTCGCGAACGGAGAACTGCGTTGACACAGCACGTCCGGCCCCGGTCCGTCCGCGAACACCCGCTGCCCGATCCCGGCTCGGGCCCCTACGGCATCGCCGCCGGACCTGACGGTTCCCTGTGGACCACCCTGGTCCACGACGGCCGGATCGCCCACCTGACCCGCGACGGTTCCGCGGCCCTGTACTCGTTGGACTCGGGCACGTGCGGCCCTTCGATCATCACCGCGGGCCCCGACGGGGCGCTCTGGTTCACCCGCATGCGGGACAACCGGATCGGGCGCATCACCCTCGACGGCCAGGCGGACTCCTTCGCGCTGCCGAACGCGGACAGCACGCCCTTCGGGATCACGGTCGGGCCCGACGGGGCCCTGTGGTGCACCGAGATGAACACCGACCGCGTCGCGCGCATCACCGCGGACGGCGAGGTCACCGAATTCCCGCTACCGACACGAGGCGCGTTCCCCTCGTTCATCAGCCCGGGACCGGATGCGGGCCTCTACGTCACCCTCAACCAGGCCAACGCCATCGGCCGCGTGACCCTCGACGGGCAGGTCACCGTCCATCCGCTGCCGACCCCTGAGGCGGGCCCCGTCGGCGTCACCGCCGCGACGGACGGCGCGGTGTGGTTCGTGGAGATCCACGCGGGGCAGGTCGGCCGCATCACCGCCGACGGTGACATCCGAGAATTCCCCCTCCCGGACCGTGACGCGCACCCCCACGCGATCGCCGCCGACCCGGCGGGCGGATGCTGGTTCACCGAGTGGGGCGCGAACCGGGTCGGTCACATCACGGCGGAGGGCAGCATCGACCTGTTCGACCTGCCCGCGCACGCCAGCGAACCCCACGGGATCACACTCACCGACGACGGGGTCGTCTGGGTGGCCATGCAGTCCGGGAGCGTCGTCTCCCTGGAGCCGTGACCAAGGGCTGTAGGGACCAGGAGGCCGCAGGCCCGGGAATCCTGGCCCCGCGTGCCCGGGTCAGCTCCCGCCGGAGTTCGCCGGAGGTTCGGGAGCCGGGCCCGTGGAGTCGCGGATGACCAGGTGGGAGGGGAGGACCACTCGCTGGGGCGCCGGGTGCGCGGTGGACAGCGAGCCCTTGCGCAGCAGGAGTTCGACCGCCACCCTGCCCGCCTCGTCCTCCGGCCCCCCGAGGGTGGTCAGGGTGGGTACGCACAGGTCCGCGCCGAAGATGTCGTCGTAGCCGACCACGCTGACCCGTCCGGGCACGCCGACACCCCGTTCGGCGAGCCGGCGCAGGACGCCGATGGCGAGCAGGTCGTTGTGGGCCACTATGGCGGTCGCCCCGGAGACCAGGGCCGCGTCGGCCGCGGCCCCGCCCCCGCTGACCTTGGGTGGGAACGGGCCGAGCCGGGTGGCGGCGATTCCCCGCTCCTGCGCGGCGCCCTTCAGCGCCTTCCAGCGCTCGCTGGCCAGCCAGGACTGCTGGGGCCCGGAGAGGTAGACGATCGACCGGTGCCCCAGTGACGCCAGGTGTTCGACGATCTGCCAGCTCCCCGGCCCGCTGTCGACCACCACGCCGGGGAGGCCGTCGACCTGCCGGTTCACCAGGGCGAGGTTGTGGTTCTGGGCGACATCGACGGTGGTGTCGTCGCTCATGCGGCTGGCGGCCAGTACGAAACCGTCCACCGAGTGGTCCAGCCGCTCGATCTGGTTGCGCTCGTTGGCCGACGACTCCTCCGTGTTGCTGAGGATGAAGGTGACCCCGGCCTCGCTGGCGCGCCGCTCGGCCCCGCGGATGGTGCCGAAGAAGTGCGGGTTCGTGATGTCGGGGACCAGGAGGGCGATGGTCGCCTTGTGCCCGGACTGCAGGGCGGTGGCGAGCGGGTTCGGGCGGTATCCGAGCTGTTCGGCGACGCGCAGCACGTGTTCCCGGGTGGTGGCGTTCACCCGGCGGGGGTTGCTGAAGGTTCGGGAGACCGTCGAGGCCGCCACACCCGCTTCGGTGGCGACGTCGTAGATGGTCGTGCGCTTGGGAGTGTTCATCTCGGCCCATTTCTACCCTCGGATGACAACTTTTGGCAATCGCTTGCCATGTCATGGGCCGGAAATCTAGAGTTCACGAAAGTTTGATGCACGTCACACACACGGCCGCTGATCAGCGAAAAGCCGTGTCCTGCCGACTGGAGCCGACTGGGATGAGCAAGGCCCCCGACCCGCACGACACCGGGCCGCCGCCCGCCAAACCGGCGTTGATCCGCTGGCTGGAGAAAGCCGAACTCACCACGGGCGGCCTGCTGCTGGCGGTGATCTTCGTCCCCATGCTCGTCCAGGCCACCCAGCGGCACCTGCCGGTCGACGGGTGGGTCTGGACCGGCGAGCTCGCCAGGTTCGGCCTGGTGTGGCTGGCCTTCTCCCTGGCCGGATACCTGGTCGGCCGCGACGATCACATCACCCTGAAGCTCGTCGACCACATCGCCAGCGGCTGGGTCCTGCGCGCCGTCTGGATCCTGGCCAACCTCGTCATCGCCGCGGTGTCGATCGGCTTCGTGGTCGAGTCCGCCGAGCTCGTCTTCGGCGGTTCCCCGCAGACCACACCCGCCATGAACATCCCCATGTCCTGGACCTACGTCATCCCCATGGTCGGACTGTCGCTGGCAGCGCTGCGCGCCCTCGCGAACACGCTCCTGCCCGAACCCCCGGCCCTGGAATCCCGCCCTGAGGAGCGTGTCGAATGAGCGCCGCCCTGGTCGTCACCGGCATCCTCGTCCTGCTCCTGCTGCGTGTGCCCGTCGCCTTCGCGATCCTGGGACCGACCCTGCTCTACATGGTCGTGACCGACCAGTCGACGGGTCTGAGCCTGCGCACCGCCGCGCAGGAGGTCAACAGCTTCCCCCTGCTCGCCGTCCCGCTGTTCATCCTGCTTGGTGTCGTCGCCAACCACACGGGCATCGCGGACCGCATCTTCGCCTTCGCCCAGGTGCTGTTCGGCCGGGTCCGGGCGAGCCTGGGTTACGTGAACATCGGGGTGAGCGTCGGTTTCTCCTGGATCAGCGGCACCGCCCTGGCCGACGTGGCTGGTATGGGCAAGATGCTCGTCCCGGCCATGACGAGCCGCGGCTACCCGCGCAGGTTCGCCCTGGGCCTGACCGCCTCCTCCAGCCTCATCAGCCCGGTGATGCCACCGAGCATCCCCGCGATCGTGTACGCCTCAGTTGCCGCCGTGTCCACGGCGGCCCTGTTCGCCGCTGCGGTGGTGCCCGCGCTCCTCATTGCGGGCGGCCTCGCGCTGTACGTCTTCATCTGGAGCCGCCGACAGCCCCAGCTTGCTGGGCGCAAGGCCGCTCCGGGCGCGTTCCGCACCGCGGCGCTGCGCGTCATCGGGCCGTTGGGGGCACCCGTAGTCCTCCTCGGCGGCATCCTCAGCGGGTTCTTCACCCCCACGGAAGCAGCCGCGGTCGGAGTCGCCTATGTGACGGTCCTTGGCTTCTGCTACCGCCGCCTCACCCTGCGCTCCTTGTGGCGCATCGCGCTCGAGACCGCAACCACAGCCGCGTCGATCGCCATCATCCTGGCCGCATCGGGACTGCTCGGCTGGGTCCTCGCCCGGGAGCGGGTGCCGCAGGACATCGCCTCGTTCCTCTTGGGCTTCACCGAAAGCCCGGTGGTACTCCTGCTCCTGGTGAGCCTGGCACTCATCCTCGTCGGCACGGTCCTCGAGCCGATCGCCGCCCTGGTCATCACCGTCCCGGTCCTGCTGCCCATCGCACTGCAGTTCGGGATCGACCCGGTGCACTTCGGTGTGATCACCATCATCACTCTGATGCTCGGCCTGCTCACACCGCCCTTGGGCGGGGTGCTCTTCGTCCTGGGTTCGGCGACACGGACACCGATGCACGAGGTGTTCCGCGGCACCACGCCGTTCATGATCCCCCTGGTGGTGGTGCTCCTACTGCTGATCCTCGCCCCCGACCTCGTCCTCTTCCTCCCCGGATACCTCGGCCTGTAGCCGCGCCCGGACACCCGGGCCTCCAGCCACACCCCACCCGCGCACCATCCCCCAAGGAAGGTCCCAACATGAACACCGGAATCCGCATCGCGGCACTCGTCCCGGCCGCCGCTCTCGTCCTCACCGCCTGCGGCTCTGGCGGCGACGACAGCGACGGTCCCACCCTGACCTTCTCCAACAGCTACACCGACGACCACCCGCACACCCGCTGCGGCATCGACCTCGTCGCCGACCAGGTGGAGGACTCTGACGCCGGCTTCTCCGTCGACACCTTCCCCAACAGCCAGCTCGGCGACAACACCGAGACCTTCGCCTCGGTGATGTCCGGCGACATCGACATGGACGTTCAGGGGTCGGCCGCCCTGGGCTCGGCCTACGAGCCGATCGGGGTCTTCGACGCCGCCTACGCCTTCGACGACGCCGACCACATGTTCTCGTTCTTCGACTCGGAAGCTTCCGAGGACGTCAAGGAGGACTTCGAGGAGGCCACCGACACCAAGATCCTCGACATCTGGTACTTCGGCGACCGCCACTTCACCGCCAACGAGCCGATCACCGACCCGGGCGACCTCTCCGGCCTGCGCATGCGCTTCCCGGACTCGCCCATCTCCCTCGCCAACGCCGACGCGATGGGCGCGAGCCCCACCACGGTCGCCTTCGAGGAGGTCTACATGGCCCTCCAGCAGGGAACCGTCGACGGCCAGGAGAACCCGATCGCGACCATCGACGCCGACAACTACACCGAGGTGCAGTCCCACGTCAGCCTCACCGGGCACCAGGTCGGCTCGCAGATGATCGTGGTCTCCGGGCAGACCTGGGAGCAGCTCTCCGAGGCGCAGCAGGAGGTGCTGCAGGAGGCGGTCAGCGACGTCCGCGAGGAGAACCGCGCCTGCATGGAGGAAGCGGAGGAGGAGGTCCTCACCGAGTGGGAGGCCTCCGGCGCCATGGAGGTCGTCGAGGACGTGGACGTGGACGCCTTCCGCGACCAGTCCCACGCCCACTTCCTCGACACCCTCGAGGGCGAGGAGCTGGAGCTCTTCGAGGCCTTCCGCGAGGCCGAGTAGACCAGCCGGCGCGGTGGCGAGGGCCACCGCGCTCCCCTGGCGGCGTCCCCGTACGCGCGCCCACGAACGGAATCGGAGTTTGAAGGACATGCGGCGATCCATCGCCACGGTTTCGCTCAGCGGAACCCTGGAAGAGAAACTGAGAGCGGCCGCCCGGGTCGGCTTCGACGGTGTGGAGATCTTTGAGAACGACCTCATCGCCTCACCCATGGCACCGCGCGAGATCCGCGCGCTGACCGAGGAGCTCGGGCTGAGCATCGACCTCTACCAGCCCTTCCGGGACTTCGAGGGGGTCGACGACGCACGCCTGGCCGCCAACCTCCGCCGGGCCGAGGCCAAGTTCTCCCTCATGGTCGATCTCGGTGTGGACACCGTCCTGGTCTGCTCCAACGCCACCGCTGCGGCGGTCGACGACGACGGGCTGGCGGCCGCCCAGCTCCGCGCCCTCGCGGAGGCCGCCGAGCCGTACGGGGTGCGAATCGCCTACGAAGCCCTGGCCTGGGGGCGCCACGTCTCGACCTACGGGCACTCGTGGAAGCTCGTCGCCGAGGCTGACCACTCCTCCCTCGGAGTGTGCCTGGACAGCTTCCACATCCTGTCCCGGGGCGACGACCCCGCCGGGATCCGCGACATCCCCGGTGACCGGATCTTCTTCCTCCAGCTGGCCGACGCGCCGCGGATGGACATGAACGTCCTCCAGTGGAGCCGCCACCACCGCTGCTTCCCCGGTCAGGGCGGATTCGACCTGACCGCGTTCACCGACCACGTGATCGCGGCCGGCTACGAAGGGCCCCTCTCCCTGGAGGTGTTCAACGACATCTTCCGGGCGTCCGACCCCGACCGGACCGCCGCGGACGCCCTACGCTCCCTGACGGCCTTGGAGGACTCCGTGGCCCGGCTCCGGGAGCCCGCCGAGTCCGGTAGCGCCGGGACCCCGGGTTCCGATTCCGTGGCGCTCAACCGGCTGCCCGACCCGACGCACACCGAGGGTTTCGGGTTCGTCGAGGTCGCCGCGGCCGAACCCGCCGCGCGGCGTACCCGCGCGGTCCTGGCCGCCCTGGGCTTCGCGCACACCCGCGACCACCGCTCCAAACCCGTGGAACTGTGGGAGCACGGCCGGACGCGGATCCTCCTCAACGCCGCCGACCCGCACCTCGGACACACCTGGAGTGACGACGCCGCCGTTACCGCGCTGGGGATCCGCGTCGCCGAACCGGAGCGCGCCGCGGCGCGGGCCGAACAGCTGTCCGCCCCTCCCCTGCCGCGCAGGCGCGACCCCTCCGAAGCCAAGCTGCGCGCCGTCGCCGCCCCGGACGGGACCGCCGTCTTCCTGTGCCCGGCTGGCTCCTCCGAAGAGATGACCTGGTCCGAGGATTTCTCCGCCCCGGCGGTGGAGAACGCCCGCGAGGGCACGGCGACCCCCGTCACGGGCATCGACCACGTCGGGCTCCACCAGCCCTTCGACCACTTCGACGAGGCGTCCCTGTTCTACCAAGCGCTGTTCGGCCTCCACCCGTCGGAGAGCACGGACCTGGCCTCGCCCGACGGCCTGGTACGCAGCCGGGTGCTGACCCGCGAGGAGCCCGCGAGCGGTCCGCGGATCGCGCTGAACGTGTCGGTGCTCGGCCGCGGGTACCAGGCGGACGCCGCCGGAGGGGCTCAGCACATCGCGCTGAGCTGCGACGACATCGTCGCGGTGGCCGAGGCCATGGTCGCCGCCGGTGAGCCGCCGCTGCGCGTCACCGACAACTACTACGCCGACCTCGCCGCCAGGACGGACCTGTCCCCGGCACGGTGCGAACAGCTGCGGGGACTGGGGATCCTCCACGACAGGGACACGGCGGGCGAGTTCCTGCACCTCTATTCGCCGCTGCTGGAGGGCCGCCTGTTCTTCGAGGTCGTACAGCGGATCGGCGGATACGAGGGCTACGGGGCCGTCAACACCCCGGTCCGCATGGCGGCGCACCGGGCGGGGCGCACCGCATGACGATCAGTACGGGGAACGCCACGACGACCAGCAGGGGAAACGGTACGACCATGGGCACTTCGACGGGCGGGGACGAGAGGGCCTCGTTCCTGGTGGGGCTGATCGGTTCGGGCATCGGCCCCTCCCTGACGCCGCCCATGCACGAGAGGGAGGCGGCCGAACTGGGGCGGCGGTTGGTGTACCGCAGGATCGACATCGACGTGTTGAACCTGCCGCCGGAGGCCGTGGGCGAACTCGTGCGCTCGGCGCCGCACTACGGGTTCGACGGGCTCAACATCACCCACCCCTGCAAACAGCTCGTCCTGCCCTACTTGGACGACCTCACCCCGGACGCCGCGGCCCTGGGGGCGGTGAACACGGTGGTGTTCGACGGCCGCACCGCCGTCGGGCACAACACGGACTGGTCGGCCTTCGCCCGCTCACTCGAACTCGGCCTGCCCGGTGCGGGCAGGGACCGCGTGGTCCAGCTGGGCGCGGGCGGGGCCGGTGCGGCCGTCGCCCACGCTCTGCTGTCCTCGAAGGTGCGCGAGCTGGTGATCGCGGACGTGGACGGAGAGCGCGCCACCGCCCTGGCCCGGGACCTGGAGGCGCGCTTCCCCGGACAGCGCTGCCGCGCCTCCTCCACCACTGAGGTGGCCGAGCTCATCGCGGGCGCGGACGGACTGGTCAACGCGACCCCGATCGGGATGGCCCACCACCCGGGGATGCCGGTGGCGGCCGAACACCTGCGCCCGTCCTTGTGGGTGGCGGACATCGTCTACCGTCCGCTGCGCACCGAGCTCCTCACCGAGGCGGAGCGGATCGGCTGCGCGACCCTGAGCGGCGGCGGCATGGCGGTGTTCCAGGCGGCCCAGGCGTTCGAGCTCATCACGGGTCTCGCACCGGACCACGACCGCATGGTGGCCCACTTCGGCTCGCTCGGGTAGACCGGGCGGCTATCCCTGAGGTGCCTTGTGGTGCCGTGCGCGGCGCCAGCGTTCACCCACCTGGACGATGGTGCCGCGCACGACCCGCATGAAGTGGGCGAGTTCGGCCATCCGCGCCCCGGCGGGGGTCCCCGGACCCAGCAGGTGCGCACCGCGCCGGGCTCCGTCCTCCCAGGGGGAGAAGAGCTCCTCGCGCCGGGCGAACGTCTCCGCCCAGTCCCCGCTGAACCGGTAGAGTTCCCGCCGCTGGCCCGGCAACCGTTCCCGCCGGACGAGGGAGAAGGCCTCCAGGAAGCGCACCGCTTTGGAGACCGCTCCGGGGCTCACCGCGAGTCTCACGCACAGCTCGTGCGCGTTCAGGGCCCCGGCGTCGGTGACCAGCAGGTGCGCGAGGACGCGGGCGGGCATGCGCGGTGTACCGGAGAGCATGATGACGCCCGCGAAGCCCTCGGCGAACTCGCGCACCCGTCCCGTGTCGGTCTCTGTGTCGGCCGGGGCGGTCCGCGGAGTGGCGTGTGCGGACCGGTGGAGATCGTTCCGTCCCCTGCGGGCACGCCGGTGCGTTTCCTGCTGCGCGCGATCGGGCGCATAGCCCGCGCGCCCGCCGTTGCGCGCCACCTCCCGGCTGACGGTGGAGGTAGGTCGGCCGATATCCCGCGCGATGGCGGCATAGCCTTCTCGACCGCGTAGACCGGCCGCGATGCGTTCGCGCTCCCTCCCGGTCAGCCTTGCTCCCGGCATACGGCACCTCCCTCGAGGGTCCATTGCAATGAGTATGGATGACAGACGATAGTCATTGCAATGCTCTGCCGCGCGCAACAGGTGGCACAACTCTAGTATGCCGCTCTCATTCGGACTTGATGCCGGTTTCGCTTTCCTATGGCTCGGACTCACCGTTGGCAGAGTGTTCACGGATAAGGAAATAGATCCTAGCGTTCAGGACATGACCCTTCACAGCCAAGAGCCGCAGACAGTCCCCGTAGTGATCATCGGAGCGGGCCCGGTCGGCCTGAGCCTGGCGCTGGGCCTGGCCCGGCACGGGGTCCGCTCGGTGCTGCTGGAACGCGAGCGGACGACCAGCGAGCGCTCCAAGGCCCCTGCCCTGCACCTGCGTACCCGCGAGATCCTGCGGCAGTGGGGGGTGGAACACGTCCTTCGGGAGGCCGGAACCCTCTTGGAGACGATGCCGGTGTACACGGCCTCCGGGCGCCGAATGCTGGAGTTCGACTTCACCCGACTGGCCGGGGAGGCCGAACGGCCCGGGATCCTCTTCCTGGAACAGGGCAGTACCGAGCGCCTGCTCCTCGAAGCGCTGCGGGCCACCGGGTACTGCGACATTCGCTTCGGCGCCGACGTCACCTCGGTGGAACCCGAAACGGACAGCACCGCCGTCACCTACACCGGTGAGGGGGTGAGCAGCGTCGTGCACGCACGCTACGCAGTGGGCTGCGACGGGGCGGGCAGCATGGTCCGCGCCTCCCTCGGGCTCTCCTTCGACGGCGCCACTCTGCCGGTGCGGGCCACGCTCGCCGACGTGCATGTGGCGGACGAGCGCGACAGCCTGCCGTGGCCGCGCAACCACAACGGGGCGCGGGGCTTCACCGGGGCGCAGCGCTTGGCACCCGGGCACTGGCGCCTGGTCAGGGTGGAGTCGCAGGGAACCTCCCCGGGCAGGACGGCGAAGGGCGGCCGCACACGGGCCGAGACCGGGGACGGGGACGTCACCGAGCAGGAGGTGGACGGCTGGGTACGCGAAGTGCTGGGTCCGGGCCCCGCACCGGTGATCTGGGCTAGCCGCTTCCAGTTCCAGCGGCGCTCCGCGCCGCGCTACCGCGTGGGGCGGGTCCTGCTCGCCGGGGACGCGGCCCACGTCTTCCCGCCGGTCATGGGCCAGGGCATGAACGCCGGGATCCAGGACGCGCACAACCTCGCGTGGAAGCTCGCCGCCGCGCTGAACGGCGGGGACGCCGAGCCCCTGCTCGCCTCCTACGACGAGGAGCGCCGTCACGCCGTGGGCGCCGTCTCCCGGTACGTCGAGCGCCGCGCGCGGCTGGGGGTCCAGGCACCCCGGGCCGTGCGCTCCGCGATGTTGGCGGTGATGCGGCTCGCGCTGGCCGTGCCCGCAGCACGCAACCGGAGCCTGCGCAGCCTCGCCATGCTCGACCGCGGGTACGCCGCCTCACCGCTGCTGGACCCGGCCGAACGCGCTGCCGGGGTGCGGCTGCCCGACCCCGAACTCCGCGGAGCGGAGGGTGAGCGCCTCCGGTTGCACGGCGCACTGCCCGCCGGAGCCGCGCTCCTGCACCTCGACGACCAAGAAGTGCCGACCGGGAATACCGCCCGGCTCGCGGAGACCGAGGGGCTGCCGGTCCTGCACGTCGGCCCGGGCGGTTACCGTGACCCCTCCGGAACCCTGCGCGGGCTGCTCGGCGCGCGGCAGGGGTGGATCCTGGTCCGGCCGGACCGCCACGTGGCCTGGGCCCGCACCGCCTCCGAAGGGCTGGCCCCCGCCGCCCGCCGAGCCCTCGGCCGTTCCGGCGTGCACCCCGGCCCCCACACGACTGCTTGACCAAGATCGACCGTGTGGAGCCCCGGACCGCTGTGGGCCCTACCGCTCGGATGCCTCGGTGACCGGTTGCCTGAGGAGGGTGCGCAGCTTCTCGGGTGCGGTCTTGCGGAAGTCGCTGAAGTAGACCTCGTGGTGCCTGCCGACCATGCGCAGGCCGTTCTCGGGGACGAACTCGTGGTGCAACCGCGCCAGGACAGGGGCTTCGTCGTCGAAGGAGCCGACGTGCAGCGTCTGCACGCACCGCCCCTCGGACAGGTTCTCCAGGCGGACGTCGTCGAGGCGCGTCGGCCGGTTCTTCGCGCCCGCCTGCTCGACGGCGGCGTCGACCATGCCCGCCTCGATCCAGTCCGGGACCATGAGCATCAGGGTCCAGGACCACCGGGACTTGTCGCGCTCGGTGGTGAAAGAGTCCATGTCTTCGGCCCACCACAGGCCTTCCAAGGGCGGAACGACGTAGTCGAGCCCGAGGTCCCGCTTGCTGGCGAACTTCAGCTTGTACGCCACCGGGTAGAGCGCCTGAACGGCACCGGTGAAGGCCGGCGAACGGTTGGGGTCGCCGTGCCCGTCGACCATCTGGTACCGCATGTCGGGCACGTCCACGATCCGGAACCGGCCCCGTCGCGCCCGGTAGGCGTCGAGGGTCTTCTTGAAGTCGGTCTTGGCGGTGTTGTCGGCCATCGGGCACCTGGGCTCGGGACGCGAGCCACTGCCTTTCCGCCTCTAGGAGGCTCAGTGGGTACGGGGACACCTCACGTACCGGTAGCGGACAGGGTGCCTGCACCTGCCGCGCCGACCGTACCGCGACGATACGGGCTTGACTTCCCCCACTACCTCAAACGAGAGAGATTCCGACCAGACCGGAGTCTGGTGGCGCTGACCGAATCCCTGCGACAGCTGGTTCCTGCTTCTGCGACACGGCAACCCATAGGTCTCCCTCCCCTACTGGCAGGCTCCGCCATGCTCGCGCAACGGAGCAGGCGGCGCTCGCGTTCGGCCTCCGTGCGGGTGGGGAAGGTGCGGTCGAACAATCCGCCCTCGGAGGTGGCCCCGTCGGTGTTCCACACCGCACAACACACCTCCCGCTAGTCCTGGATCGGACCGTAGCCGGGGGATGTGACATTTCCGGGCGAGGGAGGCTATCCCCCTGCAGGACGAATCTGCGCCGCCAAGAACCGGATCAATCCCTACCAGGCAGCTCCGCTGAGCCCGCGCGTACTCCGGCTCTGAGAGCAGGGGCAGGTTGGCAAGGCCGACTAGCAGCGGCCCCGGCACACGCCCCAGGCTCCATCGCGCACCAGCAACCCGGCCTATCCCCTCCCGCCGGCGGACGATCGACGCAGACAAGCACGTAACCGCAACTTTTCACGCCCGAAGGCTTGACGTTACTTGTGAGCTGGTGCACTCTCGCATGTGACGCACAGCGTTCGAATTGTACGCATAGCGTGCACAGATGCTGTGAGCAGGACACGTAGGTCCCGGCAAGAAACCACGGGAACCCACCACTTTCCCCTCTGAGCGCGAGTGCGGGCGACGAAGAAGTCGCGACTCCGCGCAGCATTCGGACCAATCGCTTGCTCGAGGGCGTCCCTGACAGCTAGGAGGCCCAGACCAGCTGGCGCCCAGTCCCACGAAAGGTTCGGCAAGTATGACGTCCAGCAGTGCGCCACCCACTTCGGCGGCCGGTAAAGGGACGGGGGCGGCCGCCTCACCGTTGAAGCGGGCCGCGCTACTCGTTTTCGGGCCAGCGGTGGCGACGGCACTCTTCTTGGCACTACCCAGCGGTCTCGCACTGGAGGCCAGGGCTGTGGCTGCCATCGCAGGACTGATGGCGACCTGGTGGGTCACGGAGGCGATCCCGATCCCGGTGACATCGATGCTTCCGCTCGTGCTCTTCCCGCTGTTCGGCGTCGCCGAGATCGGTCCGGCAGCCGCTCCCTACGCCAACGAGGTGATCTTCCTCGTACTCGGCGGGGTTCTGCTCGGCCTCGCGACGCAGCGGTGGAACCTGCACCGGAGGATCGCGTTGGTGACCGTGCTCATGGTCGGCACCAAACCGAGCCAGATCGTGTTCGGCCTGATGCTGGCCAGCGCGTTCCTTTCGATGTGGGTCAGCAACACCGCCACGGCGGTGATCATGGTGCCCATCGGCGCTGCCATTCTCAGCCTGGTCCGTTCACTCGGCGAGGAGTACGCGACACCGAAGTTCACCGCGGCGGTTCTACTCGGTATCGCTTACGCGGTGACTGTGGGGTCCGCGGCGACGCTCATCGGTCAGCCGCCGATGGCGATGATGCGTGCCTACCTCCAAGAAGGCCACGACATCACCATCGGGTTCGGGCAGTGGATGCTGGTCGGTGTGCCTTTCGCCGCGATCATGCTGCTGCTGATCTGGGTCGTGCTGACCAAGATCGTCTTCCGTTCCGAGGTCGCGGAAATCCCAGGCGGACGCAGCCTGATCCAGGAGGAGCTGGCGAAGCTCGGCAGGGTCACCGTCGAGGAACGACGCGTGATCTACGTCTTCGGGAGCGCGGTGTTCTGCTGGCTCGTTCTCCCGCTGATCGCGGCGATCCCGGCCGCGGCCCAAGCTGTGCCTCTGCTGGGCAGGCTCGACGACACGAGCATCGCGATCCTCGCCGCAGCCGTGTTGTTCGCGATCCCGAGCTCCCGCGGCAACGGTGAAGCACTTCTGGACTGGTCCGCGACCCGTGAAGTCCCCTGGGGTGTGCTTCTACTCTTCGGCGGTGGACTCACACTCTCCGCCCAGTTCACCGAGACGGGACTGAGCGACTGGATCGGCTCCGGGGTCAGCGGGCTCTCCCACCTGCACCCGGTCGTCATTCTCCTGGCCGCTGCCGCACTCCTCATCCTGCTCACCGAGCTGACCAGCAACACGGCCATGGCAGCCGCCTTCCTCCCCATCATGGGTGCGGTGGCCGTCGGCGTCGGAATGAGTCCGCTGCTCATGACGGTCATGGTGACCTTTGCGATCAGCAGCGCCTTCATGTTGCCCGTAGCCACTCCCTCGAACGCAGTTGCGTTCGCCTCGGGCGAGCTTCCCATCCGTGCCATGGTCCGAGGGGGTTTCCTGCTCAACGTCGTCGGCCTCGCCGTACTGATGGGCGTGCTCTGCACTTTGGTCCCGCTGGTGTTCGGCGAGTCACCGTTCTAGTGCCGCGTCAGTCGGGGTTTGCCCGTTACGGAGCGGCGTTCAGGATGGTGCATCGCAAGGCGGCGGAGAGTCCTCCTAGTGGTTCCTAAGTGGGCTTTTCGCCAATGCAGCGAGGTGTCGTGCTGAGCGTCGCGACGGGGTGAACCTTGGCTGACGCGGCACCAGCATGCGCGAACGCTCAGCGGCGCCGGACCTTCTGCACGTGACGCTGATCCAGTCCGTCCTGCACCTACTGCGGAGCGAGTTCCCCGCAGTGCGCGAGGACGACTGGCCTGGCGGCCAAACCGCTCACATTAATGACGGGAACACCCCTAGACCAAGCATGAATCTGGTGTTAACTTCATGGCCTGCATCACGGTGATGCGGGTTTGGCGGGGTTTCGATGACCGGACACCACATGCTCGGGCGACTCCAGACACGGCTCACGGCGCGGGGCAGAGGCCGATGAGCCGTCAGCAGCGCATCTACTACATTCTCGAGACCATCGAGGAATCGGGGACGATATCCATCACCGATATCGTCAATACCCTCGGTGTTTCAGAGGCGACCGCACGGCGCGACCTCGACCACTTGGCTGCGGACAACCTGATCGAGCGCCGCCACGGCGGCGCTCGGCGCCGATCCGTTTCCTATTCTCTGGCGCTTCGCGGCGAAACACAGCAGCACCGGCGGTCGAAGGAGCTCATCGCCGAATACGCGCTGTCGACTTTCGCACCGGGTCAAGCGATAGGCCTCTCCGGAGGCACCACGACCTACGCGATCGCCGATGCCCTTGGCAGGCGGGATGACCTGCACAGCGAGTTGACGGTGGTCACGAATTCGGTGGAGATCTCCAGGCGCCTGGCCGTTCACCCGGAAATATCGATTCTGGTCACCGGCGGCCGACTGAACAGCAAGAGTTACGAGCTCGTCGGCACGTTCGCCGAACTGATACTGAAGAGCCTGTGGCTGGACAGGTCGTTCATCGGGGTGAACTCCTTCTCCGCGGAGATCGGCGCCGGAACCGTGAACGAGAACGAAGCCAGCATCAACAGGCTCATGGCCCAGCGGTCCGGCCGGGCTGCCGTCGTCGCGGACTCCTCGAAATACGACCAACGGTCCTTCGGCATTATCGGGAAGGCCGACATCTTCCAGTCCGTCATCACCGACGACCGGCTACCCCGCAGTGCCCGAGAGGCCATGGAGGCCGCTGGTTACGCGGTCCACACCGTGAAGGACCAGGAACACCCCTACCTGGACTGACCGAACCGGAAACCCCACGAGCAGATCGAGCCGGAGCCCCCAAGGAGGACCCCCCCCGTGATCCGTCCCCCCAGCCGCCGCGACCTCTTCCGGACCGGAGCCGCGGCCGGTGCCGCC
Organism: Nocardiopsis nanhaiensis; assembly: GCF_054778635.1. NCBI lineage: Bacteria > Bacillati > Actinomycetota > Actinomycetes > Streptosporangiales > Nocardiopsidaceae > Nocardiopsis > Nocardiopsis nanhaiensis. The sequence continues at coordinate 1,958 of NZ_BAAGZJ010000006.1, read as the reverse complement.
ACCGGTCTCGCGGTCACCGCCCAACCCGCATCCGCCGACGACGCACCCCCGCGTGCCGACAATGAGTCCACGATGACCGACGTCCCCTTCGAACCCCACGACGAGGTCCGGCTCGGAATCATCGGGCTCGGCAACCGTGGCACCGGCATGTTCGAGCGGTTCCTGGAGATCGACGGGGTCCGTGCGACCGCCGTGTGCGACCTCGAACAGGACCGGGCCGAGAGCGCCGCCGACGCCGCGGAGGCGGCAGGCGGCGAACGCCCGGCGGTCCATGCCGGTTCCGCCGATGCCTGGAAGGAGCTGACCGCGCGCGAGGACGTCGACCTGTGCTTCATCGCGACGCCTTGGGAGCTGCACCACCCCCAGGCCAAGGACGCGATGGAGAACGGCATGCACGCCGCGGTGGAACTGCCCATCGCCGTCACGCTGGACGACATCTGGGACTTGGTGCGCACGTCCGAGCGCACCCGCAAGCACTGCATGCTGATGGAGAACGTCAACTACGGCCAGGAGGAGCTCCGTATCCTCATGATGGCCAAGGAAGGGCTCTTCGGGGACCTACTGCACGGGTCCGGCGGATATGTCCACGACCTTCGCGACCCCTACCTGTTCCACGGCGCCTACCACCCGGAGGACTGGCGCCGCGCTTGGCAGACCAGGATGAACGCGAGCCACTACCCGATGCACGGCATGGCTCCGATCACCGCCGCCATGGACATCAACCGGGGTGACCGCCTGGACCAGTTGGTGTCGTTCTCCTCCCCCGCGCTGGCCCTGACCGAGTACCGCGAGGAGAACCTGGACTCCGACCACCCCGCCTGGGAAGACGACTACATCTCCGGGGACCGCAACACCTGTCTGGTCAGCACCGCCCTGGGGAGGATGATCCGGGTCGAACACGACGTGAACACGCCGCACCCCTATTCCCGGGCCAACACCCTCGCCGGGACACGTGGGGTGTGGATGAGCGACCCGCAGCGGATCTGCCTGGAGTCCCTCGGCCACGACGACCACCAATGGCGAGACTTCGACGACTCCTACGAGGAGTACGACCACTGGCTCTGGAAGGAGATCGGTGATGAGGGCGGGGGCCACGGCGGAATGGACTACATCCTCCAGTGGCGGACCATCCAGCTGATGCGTCTGGGGCTCACTCCCGACATCGACGTCTACGATTCGGCTTCGCTGTCCGCGGTGGTGCCGCTGTCGGAGCTCTCCCTCAAGCGAGGCGGCACCGTGCGAGTGCCCGACTTCACCCGAGGCCACTGGAAGGACGCCCGCCCGGGGTTGGAACGGGAAAAGCCCGAGGACCCCGAGTTGGACTGACCAGATCCGCACCGTGCCCGCTGGCCCCGCACTCCACGAAGTGCGGAGGCCGGGGCGGCACGGTCGCGGCGACGCCGTCGAAGCCGCAGACCAGGGCATCCGTGTCGGGAAGGGCGTCCAGCGTTGCCTCCTCCTCGGTCCGGACTGCCCCGGTGCGGCACCGAAGGCCACATGCGCCACTGCGGCGTGGAACCCGTACTCGAGGCGCCAGGACTGGTAGGGACCTCGACGCGCACGACCTCGCCCGCTCCGTTCCGGTAGGAGACCACCGCGAGTACCTGGTTCGATAGGGACTCCTCCGCAGGTCACCGGCGACCTAGCGGGAGAGGGCTGGAGCACTCCACACGTCACCCTGAACAACGGGGTGGAGATGCCAGCCCTCGGATTCGGTGTCTTCCAGACTCCGCCGGACCAGACCTTCGCGGCAGTGGATCCGGCCCGTGGTATTTCGTGAGGATCCCCTTACCCGACTCGTTCTACCTACTTTTCAACACTCATTTTTGCAGGCTCTTCCCAGATGAAGGTGTAGGTCGGCCGGGCGCGTCGGTCCGCAGATAGACGTCGAGGTCTCCCGACGATGGAGGTTCCTACGCCATCCATCCGAAAGACCTCGACGTGCCCGACGCTACCCC